>NZ_JACJEK010000019.1:0-93340 GCF_014164015.1 Pseudoalteromonas sp. SR41-1 | reverse complement strand
CTTACTTACTTACTTACTTACTTACTTACTTACCACTAAAAAATTGTAATTAAAAAAATAACGTTAAAAATGGACTTTTCAATGTCACCAACAAAAATGATTCAATCTGTTAAAAGGGTTACTACTTACAGGTTGAATGAAGTAAAGACTGAACAAACCTCGCTAAAAAAACTGCTAAAGCTTATAACGCTTACACAAGCTTTAATTTGTGCTTTATTACTTACGATAAGTCATACCGCTTTGGCGTCAGAGTGTTTAAATATGAAAGTATTTAAACCTATAAAAATTGAGGACAAAACAGGGCTATCTCAGTCATTGAAGTTTGAAGAAGTTAAATTACTCCACAAAAATAAGTCAGGTATTTGCTTGCCTACAAGTGATACCTACATTTTGGCTTTTAGTGAAGGGATCCCTTTTATTGCCACTCGATTAAGAGGCCACACGCCAGAAATAACACTGCTGGAACAAGACAAAAATTATTATGCATTAATAAAGTATTATGCAGGTAATAAATTGCAAGTATTAAAGGGATATCAAATCATCAACTCAGAGCTATACGCACTCCCTAACTTCACTTTGAGCAGTAATGTAAGCAATATTAGTATTGATGAAGGGGTTATTGGCGTAAAAAACACTAAGTTAGTTGAAGAACACTCTATCGATTCAGTTACGCTTTATAACTTTGATTTATTAGGTGTATCAGTTAAACATTAAGTAGTGTCTTTGCTAAATAACTATAATATTAAACTACTGAGGGTATTTAAAAAGCATGATAAAAAGTAACCTCTATAAGCTTCTTCAGATTAACCTCTTTTGTTTTATTGCGTCATGTAATGCAGCTCAAGGTGCTTCGCAAGTTATATTTAAATGTAATGCTAGTGAGCCTAAACCTATGGAGTTGATTGTAAGTAAAGTAGGTAGTAAATTTTACTTAGATAAATTAACTATAAATGAAGCCTCAGTTATTGATTCAACGGAGCTCAATAATGTAAAAAAGTCGAGCTATCATCGTTTTTTAGCTATTGAACACAGTTTGGTTTTTAAAAAAGAAGGAAGTGAAATTACATTGAGTGATTACAGTAGTGAGGAATTCGATACACTCACAAATGAAAAAACAGTTACGCTACAAAAGAGTGACAAAAAAAAATACTGGGTTTGTAACACCACTGCGATTAGCAAATTAGCTTCTATTGAAAACTTTTAGCCAATTAAAAGCGCTGATTGCGTACATTTTTTTATAAGTTTTAGCTTTAGTACTAAAGCTCAGCATATTCATTTATTAAAGCTTGATGGCTTTAAAAAAGCGGTTAAAAGTACAGATTATTTAGCTAAAGTAACAATTATTAGAGTAGACGTTTTTCAAGAAGCTGATGATTCCCAAAAGTATGTATTTACTGCTGATGTAGTTACTACTTTTAAAGGTGATTCTTATAATCAAATCTCATTTGAAATGTTAGTTGAGAAAGGTGAAAATGTGGCATTTAACTCGACGCCTATTTATTTAGCACTTTGTGAGAGTTTAAATGGGACTTACTATTGGCCTGGTACGGGCTCATATTTTAAATCTGGCCCTGCAATTGATACCTGGGTAAATAACAATAGAGGAACAATTCAAATAGCTGGCACTTTTTCAGATTGGTGTAACTAGAGTGTCTGTGTGAATGGCATCATTTAAGAGGTGAATAAGTGTCTCAAAACGATATGAAGGTTTTATTGTTACCTCCATGGAAGCTTTTAATTAGGTTTCTATTAGTAACGATTCTTTTACTTTTAGGGACGGCCTACTCAGGGATGACCTTATTAACACAATACCTCAATACCAGCCCTGAATGGCTGTTAGGTATTTTATTTTCAGTTGGGGTAGTGTTTTGCCTCTTAAACTTTAAAGCAAGTCGCGGCTCTTTTATTTGTACAAATATACTAAAATACTATGCGCTTTTTTTAGCGTTTATATGTTTGCCATCTTTTTTTGTTATTGAAGGCAATGGCTACCATATTGCTTCAGCTATTAATATGGCTTTAATGTTGTTTTCTTTTTTCTTGATTAAAGGGCAAAAATACCAAAAACTCATCCAATATCAATATAATTTTTTCAAAGATATTAAAAGCTCTCGTTTAGCTATAAAGAACGAAATTACCAAAAGTACACGTAGTAACAAGATATAAATAATTGTAGATTTTGTCTTGTTTTATTTAAGTATTAAACGTAAAACTATAAGAGTCAGACGATTCGCTAAAAATGTTATCTTTTATATACAGCGAGTTGTAAATGTTCAATGTAGGATTTAAAAGTTTAAAAACGATACCGATTTAATTTTACATGATTTAAAAGTAAGCTACCTTTTAATTTCTTACCTAAATTTTTCAATGCACGCTCAGTGTATATTTTGTATTAACATAAAAGTTAAGGACGATTAATGTCTCTACTAAATACATGCATTTTAATGCTTTTTTACAACCTTTGTTTGTTTATCTTGCCCTTTTTACAGATGATATAGAGCTAGATGAAAGCTCAAATGATAAAAACGATGAGAAGATTAATCTTGCTCTACTGGTTATTACACCTAGTTTTGCATATTTTTACATGGAAACATTTTGGTATGCATTTAGCCTTTTAATGTGTGTAAATATAGTAGGCGTTATTTTAGCAAAAATAGTAGAACGCAAAGCAAAAAGAAATGTAGATTTTAAACAGCTTACGGGTTTTGCGTTTTCATGGCTAATGTTCTTTGGTTTATGTTATTGGCTAATAGATTTTAGTTTTTCCGAACGTAACTCAACAAACGGTAATAGCTCTTATTACGAAAAATACTGGCCCACACTTTATTTTTTAATATTAATGCTTAGTACACTAACAATAAAAATAATTGAAGCTAGGTTTGATAAACATTCACTTTCAGGCTCATTGCTTTTTATAAGTGCTATATTGGTCGGTGCATTACCACTATTAGGCAGTGCTTATATTTTTGGTGTTGTATTTAATATTTTCATTTTTATTGTGGTGTGCTCATTATGCATTGAGATAGAAAAAAGAAATGATCCATCAGCTGGAGCAATTATTTTTATTTATGCTTTCGTGCTTTTTGGTAGTATTGCTTTTAGTGGTGTATCAAAATTAGTATATAAAGCTTTTATTGCTTAAATTTAATTGTTTATAAAGTGTAAATGTAAAGTAGGGTAAGTTTTATATTGAGAGGGTTAATTTTGGCATTATAAATTTTTATTGACTTAAACAGTGCCCTATCATGAGTGACTTAGTATAATGCTAGGTTTTATTTTAATATGAAGATATTATAAGTGGGTTATTATTAACATTAAACAAGATATATTAATGAACATAGCTGAGCTATTTCTACGCTGCAAAAAAGTCCTAGAAAATACGTGGACTGAATTTACCTTCATATTTGAATTTGGTGAAGGGCACATATCTAATTCGGGGTTTTTATACACCGGCGATAGGGTACGACCTGCTACTGCTTCAATTGAAGAAGATCGGTTGTTATTAGGTAATGCTTTGGAGCAACTAAGAGAAGATATTTACCAGCAATGCGGTAAGAAGTTCAATCAGCTGCTTTTTCAAATGGAAAATGAAACAAAGCGTTTTAAAATAGATTTTGAATTTGATGATCAAAAACGGTGGGTTATTACACCAAATAACATGTTAGCAATGAGAGAAAAACTTCGTCCTAAATTTGATTGAGTTTTAATTTAACATTAATAAATACATGTAGTACCTTATTTAATTATAATTAAGTTTTGTAACGGTTTATTAGGCTTTAAACTTATAAGTAGCAGATGAAACTTGAAAAAAATTTAACTTTACTATTAATCTAAATAAAAAGGTATGTAGTCATTTACATGATTCTACTTCTAAACATAACAAAATTGATCCAAGGCCGTACATTATTGGCATCACATCTGAGCATTACGATTTAAAATGGTTTTGCGAGCGTTGTTGTCAACAATATTCTTTGCCAGATGAGGGAGTGTACTTCGTGAGTTTATTTAGTGAGCTTATATGTCGATAGAGAAAGTTAAATTAGCTATCAAGATGATGGAAAGCACTGGTGAGGAGATTTTATTCACAGGCGGGGTTTCTGATAAAGATATAACTGATGCTGAAAGTCGTTTAGGTTTAGAATTTCCTTTAGATTATAAATATTTCTTAGGAATCTATGGTTCGTTATCTTTTGAAGGCGAATCCTTTTATGGCTTAACTCAGTTTGGGCTAGACGTGGGTGAAATACCCTGTGTTATTTTTGCGACGGAATCAGCTCGAAAGCGAACAGATATTTCAAATAATATGATATATATAAAAGCTTCAGGTTATGGACCTTTGTTCAGTTTACACTTATCGGATTCAAAAAAGCATTCCCCCGTTGTAGAAACCAGCTTATCTTACAAAAGACACAAAGAAATTAAAATTTTGGCAAACAGTTTCGGTGACTTTTTTTATGATGAAATAAAAGCTGCAATTGAAGATTTGTAATTAGAAATTATCGTAAGTTGTAGCTTGGAACATTTCTAGCCTATAACTCTATGATGTTTATTATATACCTGATTTTAAAAGGGCTTTTAGGCGCAAATATAAAGCTAGGAATTACATGCCTATTACAATAACCACAGGCACAATTGATAATGTAACCGCAGTAAGTGAATATATCCCTGAACTGCTAACAAGCATTGATAGCGACACTTTACGTAACCGTTTAGAAAACAAAAAAGCATTGATATTAGTAGCACATAAAGAAGATACATTAGTTGGTTTTAAAATTGGCTATGAGCTATCTAATACACAATTTTATAGTTGGCTTGGTGGAGTGCATTTTAACTATCGTAGATTAGGTATTGCTAAAAAATTACTTGTTCAACAAGAAAAGTGGGCTTATGAACAAGGCTTTACCAATATACACGTTAAATCTATGAACAGGTTTCCTCAAATGCTGACTATGCTAATCACGAATGATTATCACGTTTGTGGCTACGTTGATAAACAAAGCACAGAGCTAAGTAAAATTAAGTTTGTAAAACAACTAACAAAGTAAATGCAGGCACTTTATTCATCGTTATTTAACTTAGCGCCATGTAGGGTTATAAGCAAAAGCTAATTGCCACCTTTAATAGCAAGGAACCACTATGTTTTACGATGATATTCAGGGGTTATTACGTGTACTTACAATAGGTGTACTGGGTTATATCGCGCTGGTGTTTTGGCTTCGTGTATCGGGTAAACGTACGCTTTCAAAATGGAACGTGTTCGACTTTATAGTCACCATTGCGCTGGGCTCTATTTTAGCGTCTGTTATTATTTCAAAAAGTGTCCCTTTAGCTGAGGGCATACTTGCCTTTGTCGTATTAATAGGGCTGCAATATGTTATTACGTGGCTTAGTGTGCGCTCATCTAAATTTGCAGCTTTAGTAAAAGCTGAGCCCACGCTATTGCTGAGTAATGGAGAATATTGCACGGCGGCACTTAAATCGCAGCGGGTAACAAAATCAGAAATTCGCGCTGCCATTCGTGGTGCGGGTATATTAGCCATAGAAGATGTAGCCGCAGTAGTGTTAGAAACCGATGGCAGTTTTAGCGTACTTAAGCAAAATAACAGCGGGTTAAAAACCGCGTTAAGTGATGTAAGCGGGCATTAAATTAATACGCTAATAGTTATATTAACTAAGGCAGGTATATTACCTGCCTTATTTTGTATTGAAGGTTATTTTTATTTAGCGTGCTGCTCTAATAAACTAAAGGTAGGTAAGCGCCATTTAAAGCGTATTGATGCAATACGTATTAAGTAGCCTGCAACCAAGCTCACAACAATGCTTATGTTGTCGTCAATATTGTAATGGTGCAATGCTAGGTATAAGCACGCTACAAGTAACGATACGCTTGCATATAGCTCATTGTGTAATACCAACGGTGCTTGGCGACATATTAAATCGCGCAGTAACCCACCAAAAACACCCGTTACAACCGCTGCCACTACACAAATACCGTAATGTAATCCCATATTAAGCCCCACTTGGCAGCCAATAATACTAAAGGCAGCTAAACCAAGGGCATCCAAGCGCATAAATATGCCTTTAAATTTAACTACCCATTTAGCAAGCCACGTAGTAACAATACCGGCAATACAGGTAATTAATAAATACTCTGGGTGTTGTACCCACGTAAGCGGGTAATTGCCTAGTAATATATCTCGAACGCTACCACCACCAATTGCGGTCGCACTAGCTACTAGCACCACGCCAAACCAGTCCATTTTCATTCGCCCAGCGCTAAGTGCGCCAGTCATGGCTTCTGCGGTAATACCAATAATATAAACAACGGTTAGTAGCATGAGATAATCACTTGAAAATTGCACGTAAAAATAAGGTGTGGATTGTATAGATAAATTAAGTAAATAACGAATGAAAAATCACACTAAAAACGCTTAATTCAGATAGAAATAACTAATAACAAAACCGAGTGTAAACAAGCTGTTAAGCTAATCGCTTTGCAAAAGTCAGCAGTAGCAGAATAAAGGACAAATGGCCGTAATTTATAAATTAAAACAGGCTATTTTTTGCTGCTTTTTTAAAGCTCAAAGCTCGGTATTTTCCTTATACGGTTAAGTGTTTTGCCAACTAATTGGCGTGTTTAAATTAACCTAATATGAATATTTGGTTGCGTGGTAGCAATTTAGGAACGTATACTAACGACTCTTAACTTAAATGGAATTTGCGTAATCGCAGCTTAATCAGCACAGGTAAATACATGAACAAAGGACTGTTAAAAGCGTGGAATGACGAAAAGGGCTTTGGTTTTATTAAATCAGACACCCTAGAGCACGACACCTTTATACACATTTCAGCGCTCAAACATATGAGCCGCAAGCCAAAAGTGGGCGACACCCTTTATTTTGAAGTCGCTACACAGCCCGATGGTAAAACCAAAGCCGTTAATTGCCGGATAGAAGGCGTAGCTGCGCTTAAAGTTACACATAAAAAATCAAACCATCATCGTGTTGCTAAATCTAATTTTACCGACAGTTTTTTAGGCAAAGTCGCCTCAATTAGCATTATCGCTGTACTTGGCTTCATCGCAGTAAATAAATACAGCCATTATCAAAGTAGTGAGCAGTTTAATAACCACACTCCCGTTATTACCAACGCCGATTTAGCCACATTTGATGAACAATACCCAAAAACCGTTATTCCAAAAAGCACACAAAACTTTACCTGCGATGGCAGGCAGCACTGCAGCCAAATGACTTCACGTGCAGAAGCGGTATTTTTTATTAATAATTGCCCGAATACAAAAATGGATGGTGATGGCGATGGAAAACCTTGTGAAAATGATTCACGGTTCAAAACTGAGTGGTAATTTTATAAACCGTTTAGTTAAAGGTTTGGTTAAATAAAAATAGAATTAATTAATGGCTGTGTATAAATATAGCCATGTAAGTTTTGTCCCATAACATTATTGAAAGTCGTTTTGGGGATGCTCTTTCTCATCCAATTTTGGAATGGTTTCTCACACATTTGGAATAAGGAACCATATATGGCGGGGGTTGCAGAGATGGTGTTGATGTTCCCGATTTGGGTTTTTATCATAGGGTTCGGAATTAGGTTGTTGGGCTTAAAACCGACTAAAACATTAAACAGTGAGGCTTAAAAAGCTAAAATTTAATATTTTATCTTTTTTAGAATTTAATAATGTATGTTTAGAGAGTTATTTTGTATCGAATATTATGACAACAGTTTCAACCGGCCAAGCTAATTGATGTAAGATGAATGTTCTAAGGCAGTGATAATCGGACGCTTGTAAAGTTAAACTTAGTTCTGTTTTGATGAGTAATATTCTAATTTTGTCCAATAACATTATTAACTGCCGCTTTGGTGCAAGGTAACAAGTTTGAAATTTTAGCTGTTTTAATTACCTGTTTACAAAGGTAATTATTGATGAAATTATCAGGGTATGTAATATACGCCGTGTTAGTGTGTTCTAAATCACCAAAATGATGTTCAATAAGCTGTTAGGCATGCCTCGGGTTTAAGTTTAAATTCAATGTTTTTTAAGGATAAAAATGCAAAATATTAACAATCTTTCATTTGGTTTCAGTGATGCAGAAAATTATAAACGAAGAGAGAATAAAGAATTTTTTAACCATTCTTTTATAAAGAATCAATCACTAGATAAATTGTGTCAGTCTTCTACATCCTTTCTTGTCGGTGACAAAGGGACAGGGAAAACAGCTTATTCTGTATACCTTGTTAATAATACGTATCAAAATAATAATGCTTCTCTTAGGTACATTAGAGAAACTGAATATCAAAAGTTTATTACTCTAAAAAAGAAAAACAGTTAGATTTATCTGATTATTCATCTATTTGGAAGGTGATTATATACTTATTGTTAGCTGAACAAGTTTATGAAAAAGAAGGTGGGAATGGACTTTTTAAGAAGTTTACCAAATTTCAAGCTTTACACGAAGCGATACAAGAATATTATGTTCATGCATTTTCACCTGAAATAAAATACGCATTACAATTTATTCGTGAATCCAAGTTAGTGGCTGAGTTATTATCCAAACACGCCAAGGCCTCTGGTGAGCTAAAAGATAGTGTTGCTTTTAGTGAATCAAGATTCCAAACAAACTTACTTTATATACAGAAAAACTTCGAGAGTGCTCTTAGCTCGATAAAGCTAGAAAAAAATCATATTTTATTTATCGATGGTATCGATATACGACCTTCATCAATACCTTATGATGATTATTTAGAATGTATCAAAGGTCTAGCAAATGCTGTATGGGAAATTAATAATGACTTTTTTCCTAGCATCAGAGATTCAAAGGGAAGAATGAGAGCCGTTTTGTTGATTAGGCCTGATATTTTTGCATCACTTGGTTTGCAAAACCAAAATACAAAAATAAGAGATAACTCAGTGCTACTTAATTGGTCAACAACATACAGAGATCACCGACATAGTGACTTATTTAAAATGTCAGACCTTCTTTTGCAACAACAGCAGCAAAAAGGTCAGGAATTTATCTATGGCGAGTGTTGGGATCATTACTTTCCATTTGATACACCAAGTCTGAACGTTCAATTTGAGAAATCATCATCTTTTGTTAATTTCTTAAGGTATGCGCTATATAGGCCTAGAGATATAGTAACAATGCTTTCTATGATTCAAGAAAGAACTATTTCTAAAAATAACAATCAAGAAGTTTTTTCACAAAATGATTTTGATGATGGAGTTTTCAAACGAAACTATTCAGATTATTTACTTGGGGAAGTAAAAGATCAACTAGCCTTTTATTACTCTGATTATGATTATGAAAACTTCTTAAAGTTTTTCGAGTTCCTAAACGGTAAAAATACTTTTTCTTATGAAGTATATTTGAAAGCATTTGAAGCCCATAGTCAGTTTATTTTATCTACTGCTACTGCTAGTGCTCGCCCAAGGTTCATGTCAACACCTGAAGATTTTTTACAATTCTTATATGACCTGAATATAGTTTGTTATCAAGAACGATTAGAGAGTGGTAAAAAGCATATACATTGGTGCTTTAAAGATAGAACATACTCTAATTTATCTCCAAAGGTTAAATTGCATGAGACCTATGAAATATTCTATGGCATGTCCAAAGCATTAAATACAGGAAGTAAATTTATCAGAGGTTAATTGCATGCTTAGCAAGGCGTTACCAATGTCCGCTTTTGGCACTCAACCGCACTACAGCTAAGCAAGAAATTAACAGTGACACCCATTCTAAATTTTTTATTAATAACTGCCCGAATACAAAAATGGATGGTGATGGCGATGGAAAACCTTGTGAAAGTGATTCACGGTTTCAAAATGAGTGGTAATTTTATAAATCGTTTTACTAAAGGTAAGATCTAATAAAAATAAAATTAGTTGTTGTGTATAAATACTGCGATGTAAGTTTTGTCCCATAACATTATTAAAAGGCGTTATGGGGTTAAATAACAAAAGCGAAAATTAACAGTGACACCCATCCTAAATTTTGCTCTTTTCAAAATTTAGGATTACGTTTTAGTTAGTGCAAAAAACGAGCAGGGTGTCTTATGGCAATTGCAAGAAGAACAATTAATAAGACACCCATCTTAAATTTCAGCTTAGTCAGCAGTGCAGAGCAAGTTTTCGGAGTATTAAAAAATGGACTTTGTTATATGCTTAATTTTATTTTTATTGTTCTATATTTTAGTCAATTATATCCAAAGCATTATTGGGTATTACCCTAAACTAGCTAGAGAATATAAAACGGATTTAATTATTTCTGATTCCTCACTTTTAAAATCAAGCAGTATGTACTTGACGAATGTGGCAGATATTTCTCGTGAGAAAAACAGTGAATATCGGACTTGGCTAAATATCAAATCATTTCAGCAAGGTATATTTATAAGCCAAAAACGGATGTTGATTCTACTATTTCCCAGGAATTTTTTAATACCATGGGAGCAAATTAGTTTAATAAAAGAAAAAACTAATTTTCTTAAAAATCAATATCTTTATAAAGTCGAATGTAAAAAAGAACCTGTTTATATCATTACGAAATTCGATTTATTAAAAAGCGTAATTAACAAGAATTTACGAGAATAAATGAAGTCAAATCTTGACTACACACACCAAAGCTTAACTGAGTTAAATCGCTTTGATATAAGCCATTATCCTCCTCTAAAAGCGCAGCGCCTCATAGCCTCTTTGTGAATTAGTCTTTAGAGATTACGAAGAGGGCATTAACTTGGGATGCGGTAGACGAATACTTTAAGTTGAACGTGGGCATCACTTTAAACGTAAAACATCGGCGAATTAGCACTCTAATTCACGCCGATGTTTATAACTTATTTAAGTAACTGCCTTACTAAAAAGGTATTAAACCTTAGTCTTGCTTTCGGTTAAGGCTAATTAAGCAGATTGCTAAAAGTAACGTTGCAATCATACCTGATGCACCAGCAACACCAGATGGCAGGAATCCATCACGGCCAGCAATAATTAATACTGCATTGGCAAGCATTGCAACTGCGCCTGCTAGGGCTGTAAGGCCGCCAATGGTTTTGCCACCTTTAGCAATGAAAGATAGGCCAAATACAAGAGCTGCTAAGCCTAATAATAATTTTGCTGCGTAGTAAATCATGAATGACAACGAAACCACACCACCAATTAAAGGTTGTGCGCCTTCTACTGTGCCTGCAACTTTACCAAATGTAGAAAACAAAGTAAGTCCAACGCTTACCTGCACTATGTTAAGTACTGCACTAAACGCGATAGCCGACCAGCCTAGTTGAGCGTTTTTTGCTTGCACCATAGCCGTGCCTGCAAAGGCAACAAGTAAAGTAAATACCAACGCTTCTAGCCCCCAAGCAACCTGCCTTGAAAAACTAATTTCAGCACTGTAAAGGGCTGAATAAATACCCTGTGATATCGCCAATACCAACAATAACGATGCTGTAATTAGGGTGGTGCGTTTATGTGTAAATTCCATTATGGACCTCTTATAATTTTATATTTAACGCTTTTAAAAGATGCAGTAGTTTTGCACACATCAAACCGTTGAAACTTTTATATAAATATTGAAACTATAAGACAGGCAAAGCGATTTAAAAATTTCACTAAAACCAATAAAAATAATAATTAATTACAAAAAGGCTAAAACTTGCGCTTTTAATTAAACTTAAACGAGCAAAGTCGCATTGATTTAAGCTGATAAACCTCTAAAAGCGCAGCGCCTCTTACCCTCTTTGTGCATAAACTTTTAAATTACTAAGAGGGTATTTTGCATTCATTCTAGCAATGGGGATAAGCGACTTTGCAAAAGTCACTTACTTTAGTAGGGCAAGTCTATAAAAGGGCTTAAATCGCCTTCATTAAGATAAAAGCCTAAATTGAGACCAGTCACTTAACGCTGTAATAGTTTGTTCTGTGGGAGGGGCAACATAGATCAAACCTGCAATGGCAATAATTGACGCTAGCGTAATTAGTTTATTATCGAAGTCAGCTATTTTTAAAGCGGTTCCGAAAGAGCGCTTAATGGTGACATTACTTAAATCTACACTGTAAATTTCATCTAGCAATAAATGAATTAACCCGCCAAGTAAAATAAACCCACCCGTTAACCAGGCAAAGACGGCTGCTTGTGTGGTTGATTGGTCATTCAGTTTCCATGTTACTTGAGTTGTTAATAGCGCGCATAACAGTATAAATAGTAAAGAGTGGCAACTACCTCTGTGTACTGTGATCCATTCAAAAATGGGTCTAATAATGTACTTCATAAATCCGTAAACCAATAACGGCACTACGATTAACTCGATAAAGCTAATTTCAATAATGAGCTCGGTGGTTATGTAATGCAGTACCAGTAATACAGCGCTGAGTGCGAATAAGTTAAAAATAGTATCGAGTGATGTTGAGTTATCTGAATCTATGTCGGGTAATAAGCCGCCGATTGAGCCTAAAAACCATAACCAGAGCGCGCCCTTTAAATCAATATGGCTTGCAGATAGTAAGGTGGCGGAGGCTAAGCCTGTGATGATTACGGCAGTATTAAGATGAGTATTGAAGTTTGCCATTGTAACTCTTGATGGGAAAAAGTAGGGCATTCTAACAATTGAAAAGTTTATTGTTCAATATTCTTTTTAATTAGATTTTTTATTACTTTGATTAATTACTAATAGTACAATTGTTATTCTGTTTTGTGGTTAGTAGAGCAATCAAGTTGTAATTTTTTTATAAAAATCAATAATACGGACAGTTTTTATTGTCTATTGGCCTTTTGTGTTTTAAATAAAAGCCTAGCTATCAACTTATATAAAACGGCTTAACTGGAATCCACATGAACCAAAATAGATATAAAGCATCGTTTCCTGCGCCTGACATTGGTAGTAACTATTTTGTCTCATCAACTTGGAGCAGTTATGGTTTCTGGGCTTTATTAGCACTGACTCCGCTTGCTCATTACATGATGTACTATACCGAAGATGGTTTAGCGCATGGGGAAGATTTAAACACTTTAGTGTATGTAATACTTGGTGCTATTAGCTTGTTTGTTTTAAATATTGCAGCCCAATCTATATGTTGGTTAGGCAGGCTTTTGGCAGTGGTTTGCTTTAGCATGAGTCTGTATTTTATTTTATCGATTATCTATCTTAGTATTTATGCTCACTTCCCAATCGCTTATTTTGGTCCTGTTATTTACTTTGGTTTAGCAGCGTACTTTTATAATAAAGACTATTTGAAAGCGATAAAAACATTATAGCATTTACTATGTAGTTACTAATTCACGCCATCTAATTTTTTATATCGTCATAAAAGGCAACTTTCCCTCGGCCTGTTTCTTTTACGTGATAAAGAGTTTTATCACCGTTGTGCATTAATTGATGTAGTTCATTGCCATCATATGGGGCTATTGCAATTCCTATGCTTGCACCTACTGCGCATGTTTTTGTGTTTGAAATACTAACCTGCTGTTGTAACTCATTGAGTAAGGCGTTCGCTTTTTGTTGTGTTGCCGTTTTATCGTAGGTATTAACTTGCCTTGCAACAATAAATTCGTCACCGCCTAGGCGGATACACATATCGTTTTTTTCGTGAAAAAGTGTTTTAAATCTGTGCGCTATTTCAATTAGCACTTTGTCGCCGGCTTCGTGTCCGTAGGTGTCGTTAATGGGTTTAAACTTATCTAAATCAATCATCATAAGCACTAAATGTTCATTATGTTTAATACATTCACGTAGTGCTTTTTTAAGGCGTTTTTCACCGGCGCGTCGGTTTAATAAGCCGGTTAACGGGTCGTGATCGGCTTCAAAGCGGGTTTGCTGTTCGCGTTCTGCGCGCTCGGTTACATCGTGTAAAATTACTTCTACTAGCTGCTCTTGTTTGGGGTTTCGTTTGGTATCTCTTTGGTCTGTTAACCTTACAAACAAACAATGAAACCATACCGTTTTATAGCCAACTTTACACTCTACATCTAAGGTGGTTTGTGGTGGGTTTTTAGCAGAGCGAATATCTGCCAGTAGGCTTTGTAATTCGTCTACATTGCTAAGTAACTCAGGAAAATGCAAGGTTGGTAATTCTTCTTCACCAGGTACGGTAAAATAATGCTTAAATGCAGGGTTAAAGGTGGTGATAATGTTTTTGTCATCGAGTAAACAAATACCTGCGCTGGCTTGTTCAAAAATAAGTCTAAATTTAGCTTCTAGCTCTTGAGTTTTTTTACGCAGTGTTTGCTCATTACTAATAGTTAAATGTAGCTCGTGCATTAAGGCATTTATACCTTGGGTTAAACGGCTTATTTCGTCCCGCTTGCCTTGCTTGAAGGTTAGCATTTTAAGGGTTTCTGGCTCGCTTGGATTTATTTTAGCAAAGCTGTCGGTTAGGTTTTGAATAGGCTGTGTAAGCCAGCGCTGAACTACCAGCGATACAAAAAATGCGATAACAATGGATTGAATCAGCATTAAGATAAATTCTTTTATAAGCGCTGACTGTGCTTGTTGTTCAATAAAGTTATCGTCAGGGTATATGGCGAGTACACCTATAAAAGTGTCTTCTATAAAGGGGTGAACTAATTTAATTAAAACAGCTTCATTTTTTTTGTTAGTAGAGCCTTTTGCAATAAATAAATCCATCTCTCCTTTAGGGTTTACTTCTCCTTCTAGGCTTGCGCCTTGCACTAAGTCGTTACTGAGTAGGCCGTTAATAATTTCTTGGCTTAATTCTTTGTCATTTAAGTAAGCGGCAATAGCGGCTGTTTTTTCCATTGTTTGCGCTAACTGTTGAACAAGTAGGTAATTTGTGTTTTTTTTCTCTTTAAAGCCTGAGTAATAAGAGAGCATAGACGAGACTAAAGACACAACAATAGCAACTAACGCAATTGATATAGCGACGCGTATGTAGAGTTTTTGGCTAATAATTTTAATCAAATGTGTATACCACTTTTACTGCATCTGTAACTTGCGATAGCGGAATGTAGCCAATTGCAAATTGTGATGCTGCTATTTTGTTTATTGCGTCTTCTACCGATGTTGAAGGCGTGGGTGGCTTTGCGCGCCCTGAAAATAAAAGCCTTGCCCAATACGCATTTATTTTTTGCTCGTCTTTATTGACCAGTTTTAAGTAAAAATCGTTTTTTAATGCTGATTGGGCGGGCAAATCGAGTGGCTTTGACGTTTCACCATCAGGAAAAGTTAAATACCTACCCATGTAAATATCAATTATTTCCCGTTTTGATAATGCGTTAATTGCGTTGCTTTTATTTACCACTACAACAAACTCTGTAGATTTAGCATAAAAGCTCACAAAAAGCAGGCATAAGGGGAGCATTACATTAAGACCTAGATTACGAGCGCTTATCATAACTAAAACACCATACTAGCATTTAAACTGAGTATATGTACTTTGTTGCTTTTATTTGCATCAGCAGGATTACTAAGGCTCCATAGCCCCGCACCTTGAGGCTTTATATCAAAGCGGTCTAACTGCGCTTTAAATACTAAACGATCCGAAAAATGCCATTTTACGCCTACGTTTATAGAGTGCTGGTGAACATTTGTAATTTGAACTGAAGATTGAGTGGCAACCGCGAGTTGTTGTATGGGTACTGAAAACTGCTCAGGAGTACCTGGTGGGAAAATAGGGCTGTTTACTTCAACTACATCATGGCGATTTTTAGCTGCCGTAAAGCCTGTGTAAAATATTGCATCATCTACTCTGTAACCCGCACTAATATAAGTGCTAAATACAGATGGAGCTATTATCCAATCGGATTCTGAAATACCTAACTCAGATTGAATAAGCCAATTATTATTATCGTAAGTAACGCCAAAGGCTGCGTATTCTATGCTGTTGCCTTTGGTGTTAAATTTGTTAGATATACTTTGTGCTTGCGGCCATACACTTTGTGGTACTAAATCGAGTGCGGTTATAAATTCGTCCAACGCGGTTAGTTTATAATCGCCAAAGTTTGACCTTGATAACGAAAAACGCATTGTCCATGCATCTAAAGAGTATGTTGCACTAAGGGTTGTTAAGTTATCAAAATCAATAAAAAAGTCGTCATTATAGGCTTGTATCTTTGCTGTGGAGCTACCATAAGCGAGTTTTAAGCGTAAGAAGCCATCGTTAATGGCTTTACTGTATTCAACGTCTATTCCATCAAAATTACCTGCAATGTTTGCAAATGAGTAATACGAATGAGGCGGGCGCACCCATAAATAGGCATATCCTACGTAAGGGTATTCCGATAGTAAGTAAAGGTCGCTATTTAACCTGCCTGCGCGGATGGCCCAGTTACGTGATGGGCGATAACGTACAAAGGCGAGTTCTAAAAAATTATCAAAGCTTTTAAAGGCATGATCTTGTATTACTAGTTGAACTACAGAGTCCCAATTTTTGGCTAGTGATATATTAGCCTGACCACCTAAAATTGAATCACGCGTTGCTGAAAAACCAGATTCGTTCACATTTGAATAACTCGATGCAAAGCCAATATCTGAATCGTCCGTGTAGCTGAGTGTTAAGGATGCAAAACCACTAAATTGTACATCTATGTCGTTTGCATAGGTTTTATTAGCAGCAGAAATTACCAATATTGCTATGGCAATTGTACCTCGGAACAACATGTTAGCTCGTATTTTTATAATGTAGATAGTAAAAAGATAGCACAATTTATTAAATTACCAACTTAAGCATTACAGTGGCTTATCAATTAAATACAAAAAAACATGACATCCCCCTAAATTTTGTACTTTGTTAAGCGAAGTACTGGGACATAAGAAAAGCAAGGCGGAAAATTTGTGTTATCTATTGTTATAAGTGGCGACAATATAGATTATGAATAGGGCGGTTTTTTTAATATTACTAAACTTAAAACGTGTTGGTTACTGGATAAGCTTTATTTTTATAAGGCTGCTTAAATTAGGCAGCCATTTATATTTAAAACTCTAAAAGCGATTATTTAAAATGGTGCATAGCCATCATTTGGTTTGTTTGGGTTAGTCCAGCGCTGTTTAGCATCAACAGGAATGCGTGGTGCGCCTTGTGCTGGTAATCGACCGCGCTCCCCATACAACCACAATACGAAGTTAGTTCGCTCGCCACTGGTAATAGGCTTGGCTGCGTGTGCAATATTGCCTCGATGTAACATGGCAGTACCAGGCTTAAAGGTAAGTGATTTAATGTCACCTGTGTGCGGGTGATAAAAGTCCACTTGTGACCCTGTAAACTCTTCGCCTGGTAAATTTAGGTTAATGTTAAGCGTTACAGCTGATGCGTCGGTATGTGGGCGAATTGACGAATCTGTATTTGGCTCATAATAAATTGAAAAGCCAAATGTTTGTGTATCAAACCCCATAACTTCCGGGAACAGCATACGTGAAATAGGGCGCATATAAGTGTTTAGTATTTCGTTATAAAATGCTTGAAAGCTTGGCGCGGCTAAATAACCTTCTGATCGGCTATCAAGCATGGCACCACGGCGATTTAACACTATGCCGTATGGCGGGCGCATAGGGATTTGCGAATTCCATACTTGTTCTAAATATCCGTGTAATACTGCTAGTCGCTCAGGATCAAAAAATTGAAATTGAAACACATCAGGCGCTACTTCGTGTAATAACGCTTTTACGGCTAGCTCTTTTGATGGATCTTCCCATGCTTGTTTTACTGCTTCACGTATGTTTTTATCAAGTAGTGTGTCGTCTAGCGTAAACGTTGAGCTATCTATTGATGTTGCTACCCATTCGCTCCACGCGTTTGCAATTAGGTCAGTGTTGTTTATCCAAAAGTTTTGTACTGCTGGTTCACGGTAAAGCATGGCTTGTCGTGTTGGTAACTCTAGAGCACGCGCTAGTTGTAATTGGTTGGCAAACATTTTGTGTAACTCCAGCTGTTAAATTTTGTTTATATCAATCTAGGAGTGCAATTTATTGTATTTGATTTAGTAGATAAACAGCCTGCTTTAGGAAACAGAATATACTATTTATTGATAATGAATCCTAAAACTGAGTATCTTAAGTCAAGCAGTGCTGTCCACCTAAAGCGAAGTGACATGTATCCTATTTGCTATTCAAGCATTTAGCTTAATAACAAAGGCTTTATGAAATAGACGGTGTATAAATAAACCTTTATTATAAATTCCTTATTTTGCCTATGTTATAGCTAGGATTTAATAGCAATATAAAATGGAGATTAATTGTGGAAGATAAATTAAAAGAAAAAAGTGTGACACAGAAATTTTTTGGTGAATATTCTTGGATGTATCAAGTTTCAGCGTTTGTTGCTTTTATTATGGTTATTTACATTAGCTTTAATGGAGAGGGAAATGTTTGGACACAGCTTGTGAATGGTGATTTTAATTCAGCTTTGCTTGTTAGCATTGTTGGTTACTTATCTGAATTTAGATATCGATTTATTAAAGAATCTCGCAATAACTAAAATATTAAAAAGCTGATAATTAAATCAGCCTTTTAATATTTTACAGTGGATTACCTGATTAAACGCGATTAATGGGTTGCTCTGTCGCCCCAAATTTCTTCTAGGCGGCTGTCACGACCACAACGCCAACGATAAGTGTTGTATCGGATTGGATTGTTTTTGTAATAATCTTGATGAAAGCTTTCCCTCCCTTTTATAGGGTAAAAGGTGCTTGCATTTAGTATAGGTGTAACCACAGTTTGATTAGGGAACTCGGCAACGACTGCAGCTTTTGTTTTTTCGGCTAATTTACGTTGTTCGTCGTTTTCTACAAATATAGCGCTTAAGTAACTAGGGCCTTTATCACAAAATTGGCCTTTTGCATCAAAGGGATCGATATTAACCCAGTAATGTTCAAGTATGCCTTGATAGCTTACTATGGCCGGATCGTAAGTAATTTCTACCGCCTCGTAATGGCCTTTATGATTACCATTGTATGTCGGGTTTTTAAGTTTACCGCCAGTAAAGCCCGATATTACATCGGTTACGCCTTCTAGCTTTTCAAAGTCACTTTCCATACACCAAAAACAACCTCCAGCTAGAACGGCTTTTTCGGTTTTAGCTGCATGGGAAAATGTACTAAACAAAATAACGGCAGATGTTAATGCAAGCGTAAGTGATTTTTTCATAAAATTATCCATCTGTACTGTGAGTTTATAAATACTTATAAAGTTAGACCCGCTAAGTGCTAATACAATTTCATTGTAGAGGGCTGGCCAACTTATATATGGTGAAAAATATTGCACTTTGACAAGTTTTATAGGGATAAGGCTAGTAACAATATCACTATTTAAGTTAGTAGCACGGTTTAATTGGGTTAGCCAAGTATGCGTTATTTAATGGGGTGTTGAATTATGCTTACGTGTTCATTAAAGTGACAACATCCGTGATATAAATTAGCAGGTGATAAATGAACCAGTTAACAGAAACATCAATAAGTTGCCCTTATTGTGGAGAAAGTATAGAAGTATTACTTGATGCAGCAGATATTGATGAGCAATACATAGAAGACTGCCAAGTGTGCTGTAAGCCTATTTCGTTTGTGGTATTTGAAAATGATGACGAGCTAAACGTTAATGTTTACAGCGAAGACGATGCATTTTAACTCGTTAATTAGATAGTAGGCTGCAAAATTGCAGCCTTTTTACTGTGTATGTGTTTGGTTAGCTATTTTGCTCACGCGCTAATTGGTTAGGTAGAAGTTCTTCTACTATTTCGCGTGCTGGAAGCGTATAGCGTGTGCCGTCAAACATTACTGAGGTAAACTCGTTAATATTAGTAATGCCTGTTAAGGTCCAGCCTTCGCCGCGCTTTGGGCAATATACTGTGGTAGTGGGTTGTATTACTTTAAAATCGTCACTCATTACGTTCTCTTACTCTTTTTGCTTTAAAGATAATGCTTGTTAATAGGGTATGGTAAGTTAATAATGCGTGCCCATAAAGAGCTAATTTAACTAACCACTTAAATAAAATGTTTAACACCACAAAGCTTGAGCGCGTTACGCTGCGTTTAGTTACCCACAAACACGCAGCGTGTTTATTTAATATTTTAAATCACCCGCACGTGTCAGAATTTAACGACTACGAAACACCACTTAGCAAAAAGCAAATCAAACAATTAATACAAGATGATATTAGTGCATATTACGAAGGTGAAGTAATTCGAGTTGCAATTGAACATAATATATCTGGAAAGTTAATGGGTACTTGTGGGCTTTATAATTTAACCCCGTGTAAAAGTAGTGCGTTTATAGGATTTGAGCTGCATCCTGACTTTTGGGATAAGGGCGTAATGTTTGAAGTGGTGACCGGTTTTATTGAAACTCTAGTTAAGCATATTCCTCTTAAACATTTGTCTGCTGAGGTGAGTGCACATAATGCACGTTCCCATAATTTACTTATGAAACTGGGCTTTAGTTTAAGAGAAAATTCTATTTGGCATAAATCACTTTAACTCAAGACGGCAATTATAAGTGCTTACCTTTTTCAATCCTCAATCCTTAAAGCTCAGTAAATAAAATACAAAAAATAGCGGCTTTCTATTATAGTTAAGCGTAAGCAAATGAATTTGTTACCCGTGTTTTATTAAACATTTACGCTTAACAAGGATTTTATATGCTAGAAAAACTCTCTCAAGATGCGCTTGTAATTTGGGCGACCATTGACCCAATAGGCACTATGGCGCTGTTTGCTGCGCTTACTTCTCATTTAACTGATCAACAACGCCGTAAAACTGCATTTAAAACGGTACTTTATGCCGGGGGCGTATTATTGGGTTCTATTTTAATAGGGCAACTAATACTTAATGCGATGGGAATTAGGTTGGTGTCGTTTCAGTTAGGGGGCGGAATTATATTATTTTTATTTGGCCTGCAAATGATTTTTGGAAACGATTCTAACAAAGCCAAACAAGACCCCGATCACGATATAGCCGTGTTTCCGCTTGCTATACCTGCAACGGCGACTCCTGGCGCTATTTTGGCGGTAATACTACTTACCGATAACCACATACACCCAATTACTACTCAAATAGGCACAGCGCTTGTTACAATTGGTGTGTTGGGTATTACATTAATACTGTTGCTGCTTTCGGGTAAAATAATTAAGTTAATTGGTATTGGCGGCGCGTCTATTTTAACGCGTGTGATGGGGATGATTTTAGCCGCGTTTTCGGTTGAGCTTATTATGACCGCGCTTGAAATAAAACAATGGGTTAAGCTTGGTTAAATAACTCCTAAACATTGAAAGGAATGCCGTATGGCAATAAAAATAACAAAACACTATATTATTAATTTAAGTTTGGCCGTAGTCATTTTTGCTATCGGTATTTTAGCTATACGTTATTACAACCATTATGTATCGGCTTATACAGATATAACACTTAATTCAAGCGTGCTTAATGAGTCGCGCAAAGTGTTTATAAGATTACCCGCTAATTACAATCCTAAAAGAGCGTATCCGTTAATTATTAAAACCGACGGTAACTTTAATTTAGATACATGGGATAAAGCACTTACAAAACAAGCTAAGAGCGAAAAAGGGGATAAGGCTATATTGGTGTCTATTCCTAATTTGTTTTTTACAGATACACGTAATCGCGATTTAGTGCCTCCTTATGCTCGCCAAGATGTAAATACACAAGCGCGCCCAGAAGGTGAAACACTTATAGAGCCAAATGGTGAAACACTTATAGAGCCAAATGGTGAAGCCGACAAGTTTTTAGCGTTTATTGAAACTGAGTTACTCCCTTATTTATCGGTAAAATATAAGCTTAGTAATAACCGTGTGTTAAGTGGTTTTTCGGCCGGTGGCAGCTTTGTACTTTATACACTGCATACAAGGCCTGAACTGTTTAATGGCTACTTTGCCTTTAGCCCAGCGGCTTGGTATGACGATATGACAGTGGTTAATAATGTAGAAGCATTTTTAACTACTCAAGCAAATAAAATTAAGTCGCCTACTTATTTATACCTTTCGGTGGGTGGAGCAGAGCATCCGCTAATGTTAAAAGCGTTTGATAATTTAGAGTCTGCTTTAACAGCAAACCCTAATAATAACCTTGTGTGGCAAAGCGCTATAAACGAAGGTGCTGAGCATTCAGATAATCCAACACTGAGTGTATCAAAGGCATTAGCTGGTTTTAGTAAGTTTATTAAAAAGTAGGTTAGATAGGTTTAATCGGTAGCTGTATGCATATACAGCTACCGGTGTTTTAACTATTTATGATAACGAATCAGCTTCATAGCACTTTACTTAGTTTAATGTTATTAACGACTTACAAAGGGAGTTGTTTTAATTTATTTTTACACAGTAAATACGCACACTGTGTTTATATACAGCGCGTAGGTGTTGAGTTAGAATACAGGCAGTACCTATGAGCATATATCACACCTATTTGTTACTGCTTTTAATTAGCCTTACGCCTTTGTGATCAGCAGTAATCAGTGCAAGCACTTTGCAATTTCAATATAGTTTCACCATCTTTATATACTCTTAATGCAATTAATATAAGTTAGCTGGTGGCTTTACAGAAAGAACACATCATACTAAATGTTATTATAATACTAAACTTAGCAATAGAGTCAAATTAGAAAAAAGTAATCAGGAAAGTAGTGCAAATAAAGCGGGAGGTTTAGATAAAAAAAGAGCATTTATAAAAATGCTCTTTTGTAAGTTACGACTACTTTGCTTTGGTCGGTTTAAAAAACAATACCAGTGCAATTATAAATGCTGAAACGCTACAAATTATAAATACGTTTTTCTCACCACCAGGTATATATTCCATAAATGAGGTAAAAAACTGACCCGAGAATACAGCCATCGTAAAGTACGATAAGTTACGGCCGCGTACTTTCACATCGCTGAGCTCTACCGTCATATGGTTTAAAAGCGGAATACTAAAACCAAATCCTATACCTATTAATATTGCGCCTAAAACTAAAAGTAAGGTGCTTGCTTGTGTAAAACAAATATACGATAAAGCAAAGGCTAAAAAGGCTAATGCTAACACCTTAGGCTCACCAAATTTCTTTGTTATTTTAGGCATAAAGCCTGCAGTAACTACAGCCACTAAAGATATAAATGCGAGTAGTTGGCCTATTTGTGACTCGTTAAAGTTTTGCTGGTTCATTGTAATGGGCAGTAAAACGGTTGATGTAAAAAATATGGTCATCGCGAGTGTTGAAATTACATAAACGCTTTTTAACGAGAGGCCATTATTAGCTTTGTGGTGTAGATGTTCTGACACTTCATCGTTATTACTAGCCACTGAGTTTTTATTTGGCACAAACAATAAAAGCATAGCCAAAAATACCCACGCTATTAAATAAAGTGAAAATGGCAGCGCCCAAAATTGCGAGGCTAATAATCCACCTAAAAATAAAAATAGAACACCGCCTAACTCTATCGCCATACCTTGTTTTGCAATCATGCCAAGGCGTGCTTCGCCTGTGTACCAATCAGAAATTAAAACCGTACAACTTGCCATAACCACTGCCGTTATACCGCCGAGTAAAAATCGATTAGCAAATACAAGCGTTGGGCCTTTTAAAAAGTAAGCACTGGCACCTTCAACCCCGTATAAAAATAACCCAATTACTAAAAGTTTATAAGCGCCGTATTTATCAATTAATTTTCCTGCGAAGGGCGCAAACACCACAGCTCCTAACGATGGCAACGTAATTAAAAGTACGGTGTTATCGGTTATACCTAATCCTTGTGAAATACTTACTAAACCTGGCGCAAGTAGGGTTCCCACCATAATAGTTAAGCTGGCAATACACAGTAATGTAAAGCTACCCGCTGTTTTCAATGTATTCATTTTTACTCCTTAAGTTTTAAGCGATTACTTTTTAGCAAATGAATTAAAAATGCCACTTAGCAAAATAAATATAATGCTTACAGCAACAACGCCAGGCCATTGATAAAGTGCAAATGCCTTAACACCAACCATTGAGCCAACAGCGCCTCCAATGTAATAACCCAGCATGTAAATTCCATTTATGCGACTTTGCGCAGTGGGTTCAATACTAAAAACACGCACTTGGTTAGCCACTTGCGCACTAAATATGGCAAAGTCGATTAAAATAATACCAATAACCAACGACGCTAAACTGCCATTAAACAAACCTGTAATAGCAAAGCCGATTGCCGCAAGCGTAAGTGCAATCATAATTAGAGCTTTAGACCCTAGTTTGCTGACCCATTTACCCGATGACTTAGCGCCTATTACGCCAGCCAATGCTATTACACCAAATAAACCAGCTTGTTGAGCGTTGTAGTTAAATGGCTCATCACTAACATAAATTGCAAGTGTTGCCCAAAGCACATTAAATGATGCAAACCAAAATGCGCCCGAAAGTGTAAAATGCTGCAGTGATTTATGTTTAATAAACAACGCCAACGTACTTTTAATGAGAGGCCAATAACGCAAATTAGTGTGTGGCTTATTGCTAGGTAAAAACACGCGCAGTAATATACCAAATAATGCTGCGAGTACTGCCGACATTAAAAATACACTTCGCCAACCAAATTGCTCACCTACAAATCCACTTAACGTTCTTGAAAGTAAAATACCGATAGTTAAGCCCATCATTAATGTGCCTAACGTGGCACCTTTTTGCTCGCTCGATACAAGCGATGCTGCAAAGGGTATTAATTGCTGGGTTATATTGGCGCTTACACCAATTAAAAATACCGATATAAGTAATAAAGGTAAGTTAGGTGCAAGCATTGCTGCACTACAAGCCACTACTAATAAGCTCGACAAAATAGTAATTAAACGCCTGCGAGCAATCGAGTCACCCAAAGGAGAAATAAATGATAACGCAAACGCGTAACCAATTTGTGTAAGCGCGGGAATACTCCCAAGCTGTGAATCAGTTAAATTAAATTCGTTCGCTATAAGCGGTAAAATAGGCTGGTTGTAGTATAAGTTTGCTGCTGTTGCGGCAATTGCAGTGGTCATTAGTAATAAAATAAATCGACTTAATGACTGATTTTGTTTGGGTTTGGTCATAGCTGTCTAGTGTTGTTAACTCATGCCGCTATGGTATGAGTTCTTTACCTATAACAAAAATGATATTATTTTATAGAATCTATACAAAAAATGTATTTAAGGTGCGTAATGGATATTAAAACATTAAAAAGTTTTGTCAGCGTGGCTAAGCATCAGAGTTTTTCAGAAGCGGCCAAAGAGCTACACACCGTGCAACCTGCAATAAGTAGGCATATTGCACAGCTCGAAAGCGAGCTTGATGTTGTGCTGTTTATAAGAAATTCACGCGATGTTGCAATAACTCAAGCGGGTGAGCAGCTATTAAAAGATGCACGCGCTATTTTGGCTCTAGCTGACAAAGCTAAAACTCAGGTTAAACGTGCCCACAACGGGCAGGTAGGTACACTTAATATTGCGCACTTAAGCTCGGCATGTTTAGCCTTTATGGCAGCACTGGTTCGAGAATACAAACAGCAATACCCAAGCGTGCACGTTACATTGTTTGAAATGACCGCAACTGAGCAGATACATGCGTTTAAAAATGATTTAATTGATGTGGGTTTTTCACGGCCTTTACCTGATTCGATTAATGATGAATTTGTAAGTCATACTATTTATGTAGATTCATTAGTGGCCATAGTTAATCAAAACCATGCGCTGGCAAATTATAAAAACATTGATTTAGTTAAACTAAAAAATGAGCCATTTATCATTTTTAATAGAGAGGAAGCACTTGGTCTTTTTGATGAAACCATTTTGCAATGCAAACAAGCTCGTTTTTCACCGAACATTATTAGCCAACCTCGACATATGCAAACATTAGTTACCGAAGTGGCTGCAGGCCTTGGTGTGGCAATTGCGCCTTATTGCGTACGTAAATTGTATAGTAAAGGGTGCCATTTTATAAAATTGAGCGATGTATTTACGCAAATTCCGGTGCTATTACAATTTAAAAAAGCAGATACCAATGCGGCTGTTAATGCATTTGTTGAAATAGCCTTAAATGCAAAACCAAGTATTGAAAAAAGTATGGCGGAATAAAAAAAAGCCCAGTTAAAAAAGTTAAAAGGGCTAAAAGGGTTGTGCTTAGAGAAGTTGTAGTCGTTGTATAAACTTATATTTAAAACTTATATCTAAAACCAAATGCTATACCGTCATCTTCCGACTGCTCCATTTGTGCTTGTTGATCGTCGTTATCGCTTTCAAAGTCGCTAAAGTCTTTACGCGCTTCTACGTAGGCAATAGTGTCTTCGTCAATTAAGTAGTGAAGGCCAATAACAGCAAACTGACGCTTAAATATATCGTCTGGGTCGGCGTTAAAGTTTGGCTGAATTACGTAATCATCACCGGCATCAAACACGTTGTAGGCAATAAAAGGGCGAAAATCGTTATCAAAGCGGTAAGATGCAAATGTTTCTACACCGATTGCGTCTTTAATTAAGCGACCAATGTTATCTGTGTCGTGGTTTTTGTTTTTATTTACGTTGGCTGCAACGTATAGGCCGGGCTCATCAATGTTGCCCCACATAATACCTGCACCATAAATTAAATCTTCAACATTACGAGTAGAACCATCGCCAAACGTTAAATCAAACTCACCACGGTTAACACCTGCTGTAAGTGTTAGCATGTCAGTTGGGGTATAAGTTACAGACGCACCAAATGTGTAATTAAATTCAACTTCTTGGGCTGCACTATCGCCAGAGTTCCAAAGTGCTTCACATTCTTCTTCTGAAATGTCGGTTACGTCACAGGTGTAAAATTCG
The DNA here is from genome assembly GCF_014164015.1 of Pseudoalteromonas sp. SR41-1. NCBI lineage: Bacteria > Pseudomonadati > Pseudomonadota > Gammaproteobacteria > Alteromonadales > Pseudoalteromonadaceae > Pseudoalteromonas > Pseudoalteromonas sp. SR41-1. The sequence goes on along the minus strand of NZ_JACJEK010000019.1, from coordinate 66,603 downwards.
CTGTTTTTAAGCTGCGCTTGTACTGCAAAACTAAAATCGTTATAGCTATTGCGGTACTGCACTAATTTATCTCCACGGCCAGTGCCATTAACAGCGCCATCGTCTTTGTTATATGTGTAAACACCAGCCGCATTACCATCCCATACAAAGCTATTATTTGTGCCGTAAACTACGTCGTACCATGCACCCCATTGTTTACCAATGGTTAGTTGGCCATATTTTTCGTGCGAAAGCCCTGCGTAACCTAAACGGTTGTATAAAAACTCATCCTGGATAGACTCAAAACGATTGTTATAAATAATATCGCTGCTGCCAACAGGGTTTACACCCCATTCTACGAGTGCGAATGCGGTCCAGTCTTTCTTAAGCTTTCGGGTAAATCCAAAGTTAATGCGCGAGGTACCGTTAACAACTTCGGTTTCGTTTTGTGTATTAATTACACGCACATCAAGATATCCACCAACTTCAACAGTATTTTTGTCATCTTTGTATAATTCTACTGCCGAAACAGCGGGTGCGAATACAATACTTGCGCTAATAAGCGTCGCTAATTTTTTGCTCATCTTGTGTGTTGCCCTGTGTAAATTGGTCAATTTTTTACGTAGGTAAAAATTCAGATTCGAAGACTAACAAAGCAATAAACGGCTCAAAAGTGAAAAATACTCAATAAAATTAACCGTTAAACTTAACGGATATTCACTAAAGGTTAATTTTGTTTTTTTTAGGTGTTGCAAAAGTTTATGTTTTTAATGATTTGATAGGTAAATAGGATGAGAAATTATTGATGTATAAAAATTGTAATTTGAATTAATTTCATCTTGGTTAAAAAGTAGTAACTAGTGTAAAAGCTCTAAAAGTACTTTATTTTCATAAATATAACTTTTTATTATTATAGGGTGAACAAAAATGAGTTAAGTAGACACACAAGTACGTTAAAAGTGTTTTTACACTAATTTATATCGTAATTTCTAATCTCTTATGCCCGTTTATAAAACATACTTTATGGATTTTAATTAGAATAAGCTGAATAAAAATTAACGAAACCATTAAATCTAATCCGTTATTTTTACTACTAACTACATAGCCATAATAAATGGCTAAAACGCAGTGGTTTGCTTTTAAACTTTCATAGAAAAACAGGCCATTTTGGTTTAAACTGCGCGCAATTTAAATACATCATTACTCCTTTGGAGGGTAGCGCTATTATTAGTACAGCTAATGTCACCATGCAATTTGGTGCTAAACCATTATTTGAAAATATCTCAGCAAAATTTGGCGATGGTAACCGTTACGGTTTAATCGGTGCAAATGGTTGTGGTAAATCAACATTTATGAAAATTTTAAGTGGTGAGCTTGAAGCGTCTTCAGGTAATGTAAGTACTGATCCTAACGAACGCGTTGCTAAACTTAACCAAGATCAGTTTGCCTACGAAGAATACTCAGTAATCGATACCGTGATTATGGGCCACAAAGAGTTGTGGGAAATTAAACAAGAACGAGACCGTATTTACTCTTTACCTGAAATGAGTGAAGAAGACGGTATGAAAGTAGCCGATCTTGAAACTGAATTTGCTGAAATGGATGGTTACTCTGCAGAATCTAAAGCAGGTGAGCTTTTATTAGGTGTAGGTATTGGCACTGACCAACACTTTGGCCCAATGTCAGAAATTGCACCGGGTTTTAAGCTGCGTGTGCTACTTGCACAGGTATTATTTTCAGACCCAGACATTATGCTACTTGATGAGCCTACTAATAACTTGGATATTTACACCATCAAGTGGTTAGAAGACGTGTTAAATCAGCGCGACTGTACCATGATAATCATCTCACATGACCGTCACTTTTTAAACTCTGTGTGTACACACATGGCCGACATTGACTACGGCGAGCTTCGTATTTACCCAGGTAATTATGACGAATACATGTTTGCAGCAACGCAAGCACGTGAGCAATTACTTAACGAAAACGCGAAAAAGAAAAACCAAATTGCTGAACTTCAACAGTTTGTATCTCGTTTCTCTGCTAATGCATCTAAAGCTAAGCAAGCAACATCGCGTGCTAAACGTATCGACAAAATCCAATTAGACGAAGTTAAAGCATCTTCACGCCAAACGCCGTTTATCCGTTTTGATCAAGAAAAGCAGTTATTCAGAAACGCACTTGAAATGACAAACTTAACACAAGGTTTTGACGACAATACGTTGTTTTCTGGACTTGAAGGTTTAGTAGAAGTTGGCGAACGTATTGCTATTATTGGTGAAAATGGTGTTGGTAAAACAACATTACTTAATACATTAGCAGGGCGCCTAGCACCTAAAGCTGGTGAGTTTAAGTTCTCAGAAAACGCGAATATTGGTTACTACGCGCAAGATCACGCTGATGAGTTTGCCACCGACATGAACTTGTTTCAGTGGATGGAGCAATGGCAACAAGAAGGCGACGACGAGCAAGTGGTTCGTAGCTTCTTAGGCCGTATGTTATTCTCTCAAAACGATATTAAAAAATCAGTTAAAGTAATTTCAGGTGGTGAGCAAGGCCGCATGTTGTTTGGTAAAATTATGATGCATAAGCCAAACATATTGTTAATGGATGAGCCAACTAACCACATGGATATGGAATCAATTGAAGCGCTTAACTTAGCCCTTGAAGCATACGAGGGTACATTGATGTTTGTTTCCCACGACCGTCAGTTTGTATCATCGGTTGCAACCCGTATTTGGGAAATTAAAGACGGTAAAGTTATCGACTTTAGAGGCAACTACGCCGAATACTTAGCGAGTAAAGAAGCTTAATTAGCTATTTACCCGTTAACTCAAAAAAGCCATGTTTAAACATGGCTTTTTTGTTTTTGTGAGTCGCAATTAAACTTGGTTTGGGTATAATACCCGCCTAAAACCGGACATAAGTCCGCTATTTTTAAAATACATTACTGAGGAGTATTTATGACTGTTGGCATTATTATGGGTTCAAAATCAGATTGGCCAACCATGGAACATGCAGCACTTATGCTAGAGCATTTTGGCATTAAGTACGAAACCAAAGTCGTGTCTGCACACCGCACTCCTCAATTACTTGCTGATTACGCAAGTTCAGCCGCAGAACGTGGTATTAAAGTTATTATTGCTGGTGCTGGCGGCGCAGCGCATTTACCTGGTATGGCGGCTGCTTTTACGTCGCTTCCTGTACTTGGTGTACCTGTAAAATCAAAAGCATTAAATGGTGTTGATTCACTTTTATCTATTTGCCAAATGCCTAAAGGCGTTGCAGTAGGTACGCTTGCAATTGGTGAGCCGGGCGCAGCAAACGCGGGTTTATTAGCAGCACAAATTTTAGGATGTCAAAATCCAGAAATTTTTGCAAAAATTGAAGCGTTTCGTAAAGCTCAAACCGACACTATATTAGCTAATCCAAACCCTGCAGAGTAATAATGAATATTTTAATATTAGGTGCAGGGCAACTTGCACGTATGATGAGCCTTGCAGGAGCGCCGCTTAATTTAAACGTTGTTGCGTACGATGTAGGCAGTAAACAAATTATGCACCCGCTAACCGGTGAGGTTTATAACACGTCGCTTGAGCAAGCAATATCAAACGCTGATGCCATTACTGCCGAGTTTGAGCACATTCCTGATGATGTTTTAACCCTTTGCTGTAACAGTAATAAGTTTTACCCAGGTAAAGCCGCTATTAAAACCGGTGGCGATCGCTCGCTTGAAAAGGCATTGCTTGATAAAACAAACGTAACTTGTGCGCCGTACCAATTAATTACTGAAAAAGCGCATTTAGAACTTGCCGTTAAAACTCTAGGTAAACCACTTGTAATTAAAACATGCCAAGCGGGTTACGACGGAAAAGGCCAATGGCGTTTAAAATCGGATGATCAAATAGACGAGATTTGGTCACAAATGGCTGATTTTATTGCATCGGGCACCGAGCTTGCGCCACATACGATTATTGCTGAAAAAATGATTCCGTTTGATCGTGAAGTATCTATTATTGGTGCGCGCGACAAACACGGTAATGTTGCTATTTATCCGCTAACAGAAAACGAGCACACAAATGGTGTATTAACGCTTTCTATTGCCGGTAAAAATAATCAAAGTGTTGAAGCTCAAGCAAACGATGCATTTACAAAAATAGCAAACGAGCTTAACTACGTTGGCGTATTAGCAATTGAGTTTTTTGATGTAAGAGGCACGTTACTCGTTAACGAAATTGCACCGCGTGTACATAACTCAGGCCACTGGACGCAACAAGGCTGCCATTGCTCACAGTTTGAAAACCACATGCGTGCTGTTGCAGGTTTGCCGCTTGGTAATACAGAGCTTAAACACATTACCGCGATGATAAACGTATTAGGCCAACCAAGTATTCCAAGTGAAGTATTAAAAACGGTTGATGTAACGAGCCATTGGTACGGTAAAACAGCTAAGCCAGGTCGTAAAATGGGCCATATTAATGTATCAGCTGTTAATATGAGTGAGCTTGCGGACAAACTTGGTGAACTTACAGAGTACCTACCAGAGCAAGATTATCCTGGTATTTTAAAAGCAGCTGCCAATTTAGTGCTCAGTGAATAGTTATCATACCTTTATATAAATACCGGCTTAAGCCGGTATTTTTTTGTCATAAAAATGGGCTTTGAATATGTAATACTGTTAAAGTCTAATTTTAAATTTGTGAAGTAAAACAATGAAACTAAAAACAATATTTGGCGTGCTAGCCATTACTGCATTATTTAGCTTAAATACATTTGCATCGGAATCTCTTCGTGTTGCAACTTTTAATGTAAGTATGGATGCAACTAATCACACGCCTAAAGGTGAGCAAGTTAAAAGTGATGCTTTAGTTAATGCACTTAAAGCTAACCACCAGCAAATTAAGAACATAGCGGAAATTATTCAGCGTGTTCGCCCTGATATTATTTTACTTAACGAATTTGATTACATCCCAAAAGAGCAAGGCATTGAATACTTTAATCAGCATTATTTAAATGTAGGTCAGCAAAAACAAGCCGCTATTAACTACCCTTACTCTTATATTGCACCAGTAAATACAGGCCTAGCTACCGAGTTTGATTTAGATAACGATGGCAATAAAAATGGCGTGATGGGCGATGCACAAGGCTTTGGCTTTTTTGAAGGGCATTATGGTATGGCTATTTTGTCAAAATACCCAATTAATTTTGATAAAGCAAGAACCCTTCAAACCTTTAAATATAAAGACATGCCAAATGCACAAATGCCTGTGATGCCTAAAACAGGTGAAAACTGGTATAACGCACAAGAATGGCAAGCACTTAGACTCAGTTCTAAATCGTTTTGGGATTTACCTATCAGCATAAATGATAAAACAATTCATGTTATTGCATCTCACCCAACACCGCCTGTATTTGACGGTGAAGAGGATAGAAACGGCAAGCGTAACCACGATGAAGTAAGATTAATTGCCGATTACGTTTCAAATGCTAAGTATATTTATGACGATAAAGGCGAAAAGGGCGGTTTAAAAGTTCACTCTCGTTTTGTTATTTTAGGCGATTTAAATGCAGCCCCTGAGGGGGACAAAGCCCGTACAAATACCACCGACCAATTACTTAAAAACCCACTTATCAACGCAAGCTTTGTTCCAAAAAGCGAAGGTGCTAAAGAGCAGTATGATGTGCCATATGCACAAAATTACAGTGCTAATTGGCAAGCCCGTGTTGATTACGTTTTACCATCAAACTATGGTTTAAAAATTAAGGACGGTGGTGTGTTTTGGCCTACTAAAATGAGTAGTGAGTATCGCTTAATTAAAGATAGAAACGCATCGAGCGATCACCGCATGGTTTGGCTTGATTTGGTAATTGAATAACGCCTGTTAACAAGAGAAGCGCTAGTAAACTGAGCTTTACCCTGTTTAATGGCTATTTATCTTAAAAAATTGCAATAACTTAAGTGCTTCTGCTTAAATACGGCTTAATTATAATAACCGTATAGAAGCACTATGATTTTTAATTTTTCTTCATCTAAAACGTTAGTGGCCTTAGCTGTTGCCTCAAGTGTTATGCTTGCAGGTTGTAGCGCTACCGCTAATACCTCTTCAACACAGCAAAGTGCTTTACCAGCAACTAAAATTGCTGCGGTTGTAAACACGCCAGCAGATATCGGCTCACAAAAAATAACGCTAGAACAAGCAATGGCCGATCCCGATTGGATGGGTAATCAGCCAGAGGGTGCTTACTGGGCGAGCGATTCGTCTACTATTATTTATGCTCAAAAAGAGCAGGGTAATACACTACGCGATTTATTTAGCCAATCGGTTACTAGCCAAACAGCAGAGCAAGTAGCTCTTAATAAACTTCATACTGTGGGTTCAAATAAAGCCGTTTATTCTAAAAATAAAACAATGGCGGCCTACACATTTAAAGGCAATGTATTTGTTAAAAACCTAAAAACCGGCGAACTTAAACAAATTACAGCTACATCAGCGGGCGAGTCAAAGCCACAATTTTTAAATAATGGCGATTTAGTTTACCGCCAAGGCAATGTATTTTTTAAAGTTGATTTAAAAACAGGCTTAACGAGCGAGCTTGCTAACTTAAAACTTGCTGATGAGCCAAAAGGTATTGAAGAGCCAAGCACGTATATTGCTAAAGAGCAGCATAAATTGATTAAATTTGTGGCGCTTCAACAAAAAAATAAAAAAGATAAGCAAGCACGCAGTGAGCAAATTAATGAACAAAACGATTCAATTGCTAACACAGCTTATTACTTAGGCGAAGGAAATACCGTTGCAGAAGCGCAGCTTTCGCCAAATGGTGATGCGCTGTTAGTCGTTGTACAAAAGCAAACAGACTGGCGTGGTGATGGCGATATTATGCCTAACTACATTACAAATGACGCCACTATAGAACCTAAAAAAGCACGCCGCCGTGTAGCCGACGCTAAAGAAGAAACCTCAAAGCTTGTCTACATCAATTTAACTAACAAAGAGCAAACATCACTTAGCTTTAATACCTTACCGGGCTTTGACGAAGATGTTTTAGCCGCAGTTAAAAAAGAAAATTATGCACGTGATGGTAAAACATATAAGTCTAAAAAGGCACCTCGTGGTATTAACCTTATTATGGACTGGGGTTTTGAGCAAAGCCCAATAGTATGGAACGATGACGGCTCGCAAGTAGCTGTAATGCTTGAAGCGTGGGACAACAAAGACCGCTGGCTTGCAACGGTAGATTTTAAAAACAACAAACTTGTGTCGCAACATCGCCTGCATGACGATGCATGGATTGCTTACGCATTTAACGACTTTGGGTGGTTACATAACTCGAACACGCTTTATTACCTATCGGAAGAGTCGGGTTACAGCCAGCTTTATAAAAAACCAGTTAATGGTAGTGCAACCGCGCTAACACAAGGCCAATTTGAGGTTTCTAACTTAACGCTTACAAGTGACGACAGCGCAATTTATTATAAAGCGAATGTTGAACACCCAGGTCTGTACGAAATTTACCGCGTTAACCCGCAAACTGGTAAGAGTGAGCAAGTTACTGACTTAAACGGCATGACCGATTACACGTTGAGCCCAGATGAAACTAAGTTACTCCTTAAGCACTCTACAATTACGATGCCTAATGAGCTTTATGTAGCTGACGCACAAGCCAATACAAAAGCAACGCGATTAACTCATACAGTGTCGGATGAGTTTTTAGCTAAAAAGCTAACTGCACCTAAAATTGTTGCTGTGCCATCGAGCCATACCGAACAACCAATATACGCAAAAGTGTACTACCCAGCTGATTACGTTGAAGGTGAAGTAGGTAAAAATCGCAAAGCAGTTATTTTTAACCACGGCGCGGGTTACTTACAAAACTCACATATGGGATTTTCGGTTTATTTTCGTGAATTTATGTTTCATTCATTGCTCGCTGATGAAGGTTACATAGTAATGGATATGGATTACCGCGCATCTAAAGGTTACGGGCGTGATTGGCGCACCGCAATTTATCGTCAAATGGGAACGCCTGAAACACAAGATTTAGCCGATGGTGTTAAATGGATGGCGCAAAATGCCAACGTTGATACCAAAGCAGTCGGCACTTATGGTGGCTCTTACGGCGGCTTTATGACCTTTATGGCATTGTTTACCGCGCCTGAGTTGTTTCAATCGGGTGCGGCACTTAGACCTGTTACCGATTGGGCACATTACAATACAGGTTATACAGCTAATATATTAAACCATCCTGATGTTGACCCGATTGCGTATGAGCGCAGCTCGCCAATTTATTACGCTGAGGGCTTAAACAAACGTTTATTAATTAATGCCCCAATGGTTGACGATAACGTGTTTTTTCAAGACTCAGTGCGTTTAGTACAGCGCTTAATAGAGCTTGAAAAACAAAACTTTGAAACAGCTATATTCCCTGTTGAACCGCATGGCTTTGTACAGCCTTCAAGCTGGTTAGACGAATACCGCCGTATTTATAAGTTATTTAAAGAAACGCTTTAAGCTTTAATTATAAAAACAAAAACGCCGCATTGGTTTAGTTAACTAATGCGGCGTTTTTATTGGGTTGAACAAAATCTAACTTTATTTTTTCTTTTTAAAGAGCTCTATAACCAGTGGTATGGCAAGCAGAGTCCCGCCAATTACACCAATTAAATGTGCATCAATAGCCACAGTGGAGTTAATAAGCTTTCCTATATCAGCATTAGGGCCGCTAAATTGCTCAAACGCTATTTTAATCCATACGCCTATAAATAATAAATACCCCGACTTAAGCCCTACAGTTATATCTTTAACTGCCCCCCAAATAATTACGCCATGCAGCAGAGCACTTAATCCGGTATAAATATGTATGCTTGGGCAAAACCAATACACGCCAAGTCCACACCACAGTGCCAGCGCACTTATATTAACGGCGTAACGAGTAGGTGATGTGTATTCGCCATGTAGTAACCATATTAGTAAAACACCACTGGCATTTAGTCCCAAATGAGCCCAATTAGCATGAACAAATTGGCTAGAAAAAATTCGCCACAGTTCGCCATCATCAATTAGGCTTCGGTTAAATTCAAGTAAACTATTTAAATCAAATGCAGCAAAAATGGTACTAAAAAGCAGCAAAATAATAGGCGGTAATATATAACGAGGTTGAATAGGTAAATTAAGCATTTTATTATATTTTTTTAGTCAAAATTTTTGCATATTGTGCCCGTTTAACTTTAAGATGCCAAATACAACTACGTAATTAAGTGTTTTTAGTATTTTTATGCATTTTAAACTTAACTCATTATTTGCCATTGGACTGTGCGCAGTATCACTGCCTTCATTTGCACAGCAAGCAACTCAAATTGAAACTCGCGAACCTGAAGCTGCTACCGGATTAATCCATAAAAAAGTAGTGCAAGGTGATAAATACATGGTAGCTGCGGCAAATCCATATGCCTCAAAAGCCGGTCAACAAATTTTAGCCCAAGGCGGCAGTGCCGTAGATGCTGCGATTGCTACTCAACTAGTGCTTACTTTAGTTGAACCGCAATCCTCAGGTATTGGCGGTGGTACATTTATGATGTACTACAACAAAGCAAACAATAAATTGACTAGTTTTGATGGCCGCGAAACAGCACCTGCAAATGCAGACGAAACGCTGTTTTTAGATAAGCACGGTAAAGCCGTTAAATGGATTGAAGCTGTAGTAGGCGGACGCTCTGTTGGTGTGCCTGGTATTTTACACGCCTTTGCAAGCGCGCATAAACAATACGGTACATTGCCATGGGAAGCGCTTTTTAAACCGGCTATTGAACTTGCAGAGCAAGGCTTTGTAATTTCGCCGCGTTTACATGGCTTATTAGCACGCCAATTAAACCCTGGTGTATTGAGTATGCCGATTATTAACGAATACTTTTACCCAAATGGTAAGTTAATTGAAGTAGGTAGTGTTAAAAAGAATCAACCGCTTGCTGATTTATACAAAGACATTGCAAAGCAGGGCATTGATGCATTTTACAAAGGCGAAAACGCTAAACAAATGGTTAATGCTGTACAGCACTCTAAAATAGCCCCTGGTAAATTAAGTGTGCAAGATTTAGCAGATTACAAAAGTAAAGAACGCGATGCGGTATGTATACAATACCGTGCTTATAACGTGTGTTCTATGGCGCCACCAAGTAGTGGCGGTGTAGCTGTGCTACAAATGCTTGGCCTACTTGAGCATAAAGATATGAGCGCACTTAAACCAAATGGCGAAAAGGCGATTCATTACTTTAGCCAAGCTTCGCGTATTGCATTTGCCGATCGCGATATGTACATGGGCGATCCCGATTTCACGCAAGTACCTACAAAAGAGCTATTAAACAAAGATTACATTGCCTCACGCGCTAAATTAATTACCGAAACAGACCAAAAAGCCGTAGCCGGTAATCCAGTAGGGTACCTAAGTTATGCAATGGATGATTCATACGAGTTACCTTCTACTTCTCATCTCTCTATTGTAGATAGTAAAGGTAATGCCGTTTCGATGACTAGTTCAATTGAAATGGCGTTTGGCTCTACGGTTATGGTTAATGGCTTTATTTTAAATAACCAACTAACTGACTTTTCGTTATCGCCACGTAAAAACGGCAAGCTTGTAGCAAACCGTGTAGAGGCTGGTAAACGCCCGCGTAGCTCTATGTCACCGGTAATGGTATTTAATAAAGATGGCAGCTTACGTTTAATTGTAGGCTCACCTGGCGGTAGTCGTATCATAGATTACGTTGCACAAGTTGTTGTGGGTGTTATTGACTGGAATTTATCAGCGCAAGACGCTATTAACTTACCGCGTACAACAAATCGTAACGATTACACCAGCCTTGAAAAAGGCACAGCTATTGAAGCCATTGCGCCTGCGCTTACTAAACGCGGCCACAATGTACGTATTATTGACTTAAACTCGGGCTTACACGCAGTTGAAGTTAAAAATGACAAACTTTACGGCGGAGCTGATCCACGCCGTGAAGGTGTTGCGTTATCTGATTTAACTGATAATAACGCCACTATCAAATTTTAAATTATGTATAATATGCATGCGGGCAGTGAAGCCCGCATGTATTTTCTCTCAATGGTCTGACTAGCTTAATTGTCGTTGCAATTAAACCTCTAACACTGATAATGACAGATCATAACTTAAGACTCCGTTAAAGCCTGGAAATATGACAACTAATACTGATCCTAACTACTTATATATTCATCATTCTGGCCCTGGCCTAATTGAAACACCGCTATTAAATAAAGGCAGCGCCTTTAGTAAAAAAGAACGCGAAAATTTCAATCTTGCTGGTTTACTTCCTCCTCGCTTTGAAACAATAGAAGAGCAAGTTGAGCGTTGTTATCAGCAGTATTCTAGCTTTACCGACAACCTTAATAAGCATATTTACTTACGTGCGATTCAAGATAACAACGAAACACTTTACTACCGTTTAGTGCGTGACCACCTTGAAGAAATGATGCCAATCATTTACACACCGACAGTGGGCGATGCTTGTGAAAAATTCTCTGACATTTATCGCAGCGCACGTGGTTTATTTATTTCGTATGAAGACCGCTACCAAATTGACGACATTTTACGCAACGCTACCAAAGGTAAAGTAAAAGTTATTGTTGTAACCGATGGCGAGCGTATTTTAGGCCTTGGCGATCAGGGTATTGGTGGCATGGGTATTCCAATTGGTAAATTGTCACTTTACACAGCGTGTGGTGGTATAAGCCCAGCATACACATTGCCTGTAATGCTTGATGTGGGTACTAATAACGAAAAGCTTTTAAACGATCCTATGTACATGGGCGCACGCCATAAGCGAATTGCTCAAGACGAATACGATGAGTTTTTAGATTTATTCATTAAAGCGGTTAATCGTCGCTGGCCAAATGTATTACTTCAGTTTGAAGATTTTGCACAGCCAAATGCAATGCCATTACTTAAGCGCTACCGCAATGAAATTTGTAGCTTTAACGATGACATTCAAGGTACTGCGGCTGTAACGGTCGGTTCTTTACTTGCTGCGTGTCGTGTTAAAAATTCAACCCTAAGCCAGCAAAAAGTAGTTTTTGTGGGTGCAGGCTCTGCTGGTTGTGGTATTGCTGAGCAAATTATTAGCCAAATGGTTTTTGAAGGTATTTCAGAAGCAAAAGCGCGTAGCCAAGTATTTATGGTTGACCGTTTTGGTTTGCTTAGTGAGGGTATGGAAGGCTTACGCGATTTCCAACAAGCACTTGCACAACCTACAGGCTCGTTAAGTGATTGGACGTACAGCGGCGAGTACGCATCACTGCTTGATGTTATGCACTGTGCTGAGCCTGACATTTTGATTGGTGTTTCTGGTCAACCTGGCTTATTTACAGAACAAGTAATACGCGCTATGCATGCCGGTTGTGAACAGCCAATTATTTTCCCATTAAGTAATCCATCTAAGCAAGTAGAAGCGCATCCTGCTGATGTGATTAAGTGGACTGACGGTAAAGCACTTGTTGCCACAGGTAGCCCATTTGATCCTGTTGAGTACAATGGCGAGACGTTCCCAATCCCACAATGTAACAACAGTTATATTTTCCCGGGTATTGGTTTAGGGGTTATTGCCGCTAAAGCGACACGCATTACAGATGCAATGTTAAGTGTATCTAGCGAAATGCTTGCAGAGTCGTCGCCGCGTGCAAACACAGGTAAAGGTAGTTTATTACCAGCCCTTACGGAAATTGAAACGCTAAGTAAACGTATTGCATTTGCCATCGCTAAAAAGGCAATCGAAGAGGGCGTTGCTCTTGAGATTACGGATGACGCATTATGGGCAGCAATCGACAAAAATTACTGGTTACCAAAATACCGTAACTATAAACGTTGTAGTGTTTAATTGGGTTTATAAGTAATTAAAAGTAAATGGCGTAATAGCATTAGTTACAACGCTTAACAAAAAACAGGCAATTGCCTGTTTTTTTGTGCTTGTTCATATTTAATTAACCACGTAAGGTCTTTAATAGCATTTACATAATTAAAGGATCGACTTAATGAAAACACTGACTCTTGTTTTAGGTAGTGCACTGGCTTTAAACGTACTTAGCTTTGATGCACTTGCGGCAGCGACTCCCGATGCTCCTCATATTTATGTTAAGGGCGAAGCGACTCTTACTACAATGCCAGATTACGTACAGCTTAGTGTAGGTATTACCGAAGTTGATAAAGACTTAATTGCTGCTAAAAATAAAACCGACTTAACTATCGCCAAGGCAATTAAGCTCGTAAAAGAGATTGGTGTTAAAGAGGGAGATATAAACGCAGGGCAAATTTCAATAAACCGTGATAGCCAATACAACCGCACTACCGGTAATCAAGAATTTAAAGGCTTTAAGGTTTCTCGTACGTTAACAGTAAAACTCAGCGATATAAATAAATACCCTGAGTTACTACAAAGCTTAGTTAACAACGGTATTAACGAAATTAATCAAACGCAATTTTTAGCAAGCAACTACAACGAGCTGCATAAAAAAGCGCAAAAGTTAGCAATTAAAGACGCACGGGATGCTGCAAAAGAGTTTAGTGAAGATTATGACGTTGATTTAAAAGGATTATACAGCGCGTCACTAAGTCCACTCAATGTGCAGTCGCAGCCTTATATGCGCGCAGAAAAAGTAATGATGGCTGATAGCGCACCAAGTAACTATGTACCTGATGCTTACCATGCTGGAGAGATTAAAGTAACAGCGTCAAGCTACGCTGTGTACTACATAGATTAAACTATGTTTTAAGTTTTTATTTTTGGTGGTGCTCAAAACGTGCCACCAACTTCTCACCTTGCTCTTGGCTGATACGCGCTATAGAGTTGAGCATATTAGTCACTTCGCGTCTGTCGTATTCATTAGTTACATGCTCGTTTATGTCATCAACAATTGCATTTAAATAATTAAATAAACTGTTGCGTGCATCGGTATCTTTATGGGCTACAAACAAAATGTTTTTAAATGCCTCAAGCACGTTTGTCATTACGTATGCATCGCCTTTGGCGTAATTACGCAGCGGTGTAAAGTTGTCGTGTAATAACTCATCAAAGCTTGTTTCATGAAGGTACAACAACGGGGCATTATCACTGTGCTTAAACGAGTAGTTAATATCGTTAATCGAAAGCCGTTGAATAAGTAAAATGCTCAGCATATCAATTGATTTAACCGCAGTACCGGGATCGTTTATGCCTGGACTCATTGCCTTAACCGCAATTTCTGATATTTGCGTTAATCCATAACGGTAATGATCGCTAATGTACTCTTCTATATAAAAAATAAAGCAGTCGAGAATTTTATTAATCAGCTCTTCATCGTTTGCTATCTCTTTATTACATTTTAAAAACGGGTAACCTTTAACTGTAAAATAGCCTTGGTTTACAGATATATACACCTTTATATCTTGCTCAGCCAAAATGGCACACAGCTTATCGGTTTGCACGCCTTTGTAATAGCCCTCTGTTTTACTGCTAACCGAATGCCACTTACTAAAGTCTGGAAAGTCCTCAACTGGGTTCTCTTGTTGTCTTTGTATTATTGTTTTAATTTCGTTTTTAGTTTGGCTAAACAAGCCATTTAACACGTTATCAACTTGAATAGCACGTGAGATTGAGTGTATAAAAAATACAAATAAACCTAATGAAATCAATCCAAAAACAAGTGCGAATAACACACCAATTGAAGGAATAGCCGTACTGCCACCTTCAAGTTTATTAATATTTATAAGCATAATAATGGAGTAAATTATGCTGCCTAAATAAAAGCCCAAAACCATTTGATGTGATTTACGCGTAATAAGCCCTGGCACTACGCGGGGCGATAAACTCGCGCTGGCTGAATTTAAAACCACCATTACCATCGAAAAACTAAACACGGTAAGCGAAATAATACTCCCCGCTAAAGTGCTTAAAATAGTCCGCGCGTTTTCGGCGCTATCTACAAGTACAACCGATATAAACGATTTTAGCTGCTCAACAGGGGCTAAATATTCAACCGACATTGTAATAATGGCAAATACCAAAAAGCCCACTGAAAGCATCGAAGGGTAAAAGCCAATACTGTTAATCATTTCACGGTAACTGTCGGCTACTTTACGAGGTACAAACATAAAATCCTTATGTATTTTCTACTAACTTAATACCTCTAGCTTAGCATAGGCAATTATTAAACTTCTGATAATGCTGCTCAAATTTATGTGTTATTATCACGCCCACAATAATAGAGCGCATATTTATGCGATAAAAATAACAGGAAAACGCCGTGATCATTTCAACTTATGCTGCATTACTTGCCTTCTTTTACATTTATTTAAGCTTTAACGTAATAAAAGTGCGCCGTGCGGAGCAGATATCACTTGGTGATAACGGTAACGCAACGCTGCAACGTGCTGTACGTGCCCACGCTAACTTTATGGAATACGTGCCAATTGCTTTAATTTTACTCTTTTTGGCAGAGTACCAAGGACTTGCTAGCCATTACTGCCATATATTAGGTGGTGCGTTATTAATAGGGCGTGTATTTCAAAATTTAGGCATAGTAGAAAAAAGTCTGAAATATCGCCAAATTGGTACTATTGCTACATTTTTGGTGATTATTGTTAGCGCCTTTTTATTGCTAGTAACACGTGGCTAATTAAAGAAAAGCTAATGAGCAAAATATTTATAATAGGTTTACCGCGTACCGGCACAACCAGTGTGTGCCACGCATTTTTAGAGCTCGGCATTACAACGGCGCATACCGCGTATACTAATGCTTGTTTTGAAAATGCTAACGCGATTGCCGACACTCCCATATTTAACGACTTTAAAGCACTTGATATTCATTACCCAGACTCTAAGTTTATTTATTTAGAGCGCGAATTGAGTGCATGGCTACCTTCAATAAAGCAGCTTTTAACGCGTATGCACACTAATTTAACGCGCGGCGACGGGGGCTTTAATATTCATATAAAGCGCTGTTATTTAAATACGTTTAGTGAGCTTTCGCTTGATAATATTAGCAACGATAGTTACTTAGCAGACTGTTATGATACACATTTTAATGATGCTCAAACGTACTTTAATAACCGTGACGACGATTTTTTATCCATTGATATAGCAAAGCCTAATAGTTGCAAAAAGTTGTGTAATTTTTTAGGGTTAGAAAGTGATAAAACTGATTTTGAAAAAATGAATGTGGGCGGAAAAGTCACCGCATGGAACGATATTAAACACCCGTTAAAAGTTGAGTCTACGGCTAAAGGGCGCATAGATAAATTACTGCCTTACAAGATTTTTTAAATCAAATACGTTAAAATCCCCGCATTATTATTTAAGTTGTACAGAACATGTTTGAATTAAAATACCACACCCCATTTGAATGGACCGAAGTTGTCCTTGCTGACTTTAATACTTTTTTACAAGATCATGCCGCTGCAGAAAAAAAAGCATCGGGTATGGCTATGTCTATGCTTTCGCATTATCCAGACAAACGTAAATTAGTAAAAGCCATGACCGATTTAGCACTAGAAGAATTAATACACTTTAAACAAGTGCTTAAGTTACTTTTAGAGCGCGATGTAAACTTAGGTGACGACAAAAAAGATCCGTACATAAAACAAATACGTGCACTATTTAGACACGGTCGTGATGGTTTTTTAATGGACCGATTACTGGTTGGCGGTGTAATTGAAGCACGTGGTCACGAGCGTTTTTCTTTAGTAGCACAAGCACTTCCCGAGGGTAAAGAAAAAGACTTTTATGTTGCGATTGCCAAGTCAGAAGAAAAACATAAAAATCTTTTTGTAGAGCTTGCTTACGAATACTTTGATAAAGAAGAAGTTGATACTCGCCTAGAAGAGTTACTTACAGCAGAAGCTAAAATCTGTGAAAGCATCCCATTTACAGCTGCTTTGCATTAACTAAAATTAGCGCAGAGCCTATTTTATTCGCTTTGCGCCACCTGCCTCTACTCTCATTTCTTGGTTAAACCCTTCATGAATTATTGATTTGCAATTTGCGAATCAAAATAATAAAACACACTTTTACACATCTTAATGCATTGATAATAAATACAAAAGCGTTTGGTCTCATACTTGCTACCTATACATTAAGCAAATTGAGGGAAAGGCTTATGTTAAAATTTACTTTTATACTATTACTAATATCTTTTAGCGCCGTAGGCAGTGAAAGTCATTTAGATTATATAGAAAATGCAAATGGTGAGCGGGTACAAAAAGTATCACACTTAGTTAAATGGACACATACTCGCTTTGTGTTTACCCGTGATATTTCGCGTATAGCACTTGGCCACGAAACAACGCTTGATGTGAACGTGGTTAATGGTCGCGAGCTACTAATTTTAGCTAAAAAGTTAGGCCGTACATCTATGATGGTGTGGTACGACGATAAAAGCTCGGAAACATTTTTACTTGGTGTTACCGAAGACTATAGCGTACTGGAAAATGCCCTCAACGATATTCATCCTGACGTGCAACTAACCATAGCACCTGATCGCCATGCTGTTGTATTACGCGGTGAAGTACCTACTATAAATTATCGTCATGCCGCTTATGAAGCTGCAAAAAACTATCTATACGCCAGTAGCTCACAAGCATCACAACCCGTTATTACCTCAAACCCTAACCAAGGAATGTTTAATTCTCTCGCTCAACGCTTGCAAGGATTGGGTAACGCAAACGGTGGTACCTCTCAAAACTCGAGCAAAGTCGCTATTATTAATTTAATAAAAGTAACTCAAGCACCCAAGCCAAAAGAAGAACGTATTAGCGAAGTAATTAAATCAATGGGCGCAGATAAAGTGACCATTAAACGCATCTCGGTTGATGAGCTATCAAATGATGATAGCGATGTATTTTTACTGTCAGGCTCTGTAAAAAATCAAATAAAGCTAGTGCGCTTATTAAATACAATTAATAAATTATTCGAACCAGAGCAAGCATTACAAACTCAGGGATCTCCTCTTGATCCTAATAATTTAATGGGCGGCGCAACGCAGGATAAAAGCGCAGGTATTGAAGTGCTTGCCAACGAGTCGGGTGGGTTAATAAACGATGCTACATCAGGATTAAACTTAAGTAATGTAAGTTCTAACATTGCCAGAGCAACGTTGCTTTCAGTGGCTGGCGGTAAAGTTTTGTCGAGCATTGAAGTTGAAGATTTACCTCAAGTGCGTGTGTCGGTGCAATTATACGAAGTAAATCAACGTAGATTAAAGCAATGGCGCCCAGATATTAGCGTGCTCTCTAATGGGTATGAAAAAGAAGCGGGATTGTTTGGTCGTGACGGTATGACTGAACGCGAATCAGGCTCTGCAACAATAGAAAATGCGCTGCAATTAATTGGCGGTCAATTAACTAATAACTTACAGCTTTCTACCTCACAGTTTGCCATTGATATGTTGTTTTCATTACTTGAACAAGAAGGTATTTCTCGAACGCTTTCTCGCCCTACAATCACGGTTTTAGCTGGTGAAAGTGCCGTATTTAAGGTCGGTGGAGAAGTACCCGTACCTACAAGTTATAGCCCTTCAGGAATTACAAGCGGGCAGCAAGGTAGTAGTGGGTCGGTGTTTAGCGGCACAGAATTTAAATCATTTGGAGTTGAATTAAATGTACGCGCCATGGTTGACGACAAAGACAGAATCACACTTGATCTAAACCCAGTAATTTCGCTACCCGATACCACGTTAACCGCCGAAATTGCACAAAGCACAGGCAGCAGTTTAAACAGTAGTGCATTTAATACACGCAGCATGCAAACATCAACGCGTTTAAAAGACGGACAACCTCTTATTATTGGTGGCTTAATTAGCACCGATAACAATGCAAGCCACGACTTTGTACCTGATGGCAACGGCAATAGCATGCTAGGAAAGTTAAGCGAAACAACCAGTAAAAGTGAAAACAACCGCGAGCTTATAATTGTTGTAACTCCAAACCTGGTGCGTGAGCCAATTAATACCTTACGTTCGTGGGAACAGGCAAATATAGACACCCAGATACTTAGCTATATACAGGAGCAAGGGCTATGAAAATATTTTATATAATTTTACTGCTTACTTTATCGGGTTGCGCTCATATTGATTACAAGCCAACAGTAAATCCTTACAACGCGCTGGGTGACATAGTTAAAAAATACCAATTAAATGCCCAACCATTAAAGTGCGAAGGTATTAATGCAAGTGACTGTTTGAACCTTGTGCATGAGGTGAATCAGTTAATGCTTGAACACCCCGATAACACGGCAATACTTTCAATATCGGCATATGTACTTTATAAAAGTGGCCGTGCTAATCAGTCTCAACAAGTTATAAATACTCTGCTTAATAAAGCTAACCCGCCGTTAAACGCAATTACTTTAGGAGTCACTTTAGCAATTGAGCAAGGCAATTTAGCTAAAGCGAAAAGCATTGCCCAATACGGCGTAGATGTTTTTGGTACACATGCTTCACCATACCTGCAAATGGCCTCTATACATTATGCCCAGGGTAACTACGTTGTAGCTTCAAACTATTTAGAGCTTTCGGTTAAGTTTCGTTTAAATAGCACCGCCTATTTTTACCATAAAGGCCTAATTGAAGAAGCTAATACCAATAATTTATTGGCCTGTGGCTATTATGAGCAAGTTTTACGTGTCGAACCCACGCATCAAAAAGCACTTGCTAGGCGCGGTAAACTCTCTGTTTTAGGTAATTGTTATTCTTAAGGCCTTCGGGCCTTTTTTTATACCTAAAATTTGGCATTATTAAGGAGCCAAAACCACTTTATTATTTATCAAAAATAGTAGTAGAGCTTACGCTAATCATACGTTTTATAAGTTACCCCACAAGACTGCTTCTAATATTTAACCCTTTTTGAATACCTATTAGTTTTAATAATTTAACAGAGCGTTTCTAACATTAAGTATCTAAAAATTATTTTTTAATATTGATTTGCATTTTGCAAATCAAAAGTAAAAACAGCTAAAGAACAAATAATCTAAACACACTAACCACATGTATTTAAAGGATTTAATTAGTTGGCATGGTCCTCGCTATATATAAAGTGAGCATAAGCTCTTCTAATTTAAAGGCTACGATTATGAAAACTATTAAACATAACTTAAATAGCAAAAAGCAAAAAGGTTTTGTACTAACGTCAGAGCTAATCATTCTTTCGACTTCAATGGTAGCGGCACTTGTAATTGGTTTATCTACATTACGTGACTCGGTAACCAGCGAACTTGAAGATGTAGCTGAAGCAATTGGCTCACTTGACCAAAGCTATGTATTTGACGGCATGATTAACGCCGAAGGCACAGCTGAAGTGTCTGGCTCTGGGTTTGTAGATTCAGTTGACGTGTACGCAGGCGATGGTAGTTCATTCACTTTTGTTGCATCAGACTTTAGTGAAAGTGCCGCACTTGTTAATGCAACACCAAGCGGCGATGCTGCAACACGTACAGCAGCAGGCGGTTCACAAGGTAACTAACGCAAGGTAACCAGGTTTGAATACCAAGCTTAAGGCTCACTGCCACAAAATTGTGGCAGTGAAAGTTACTCCGGAGGAATATTATGAAAAGTAAAAGTAACAAAGGCGCAACCACAGCGGCTCTCACATTACTCATCACCTCTGGCATGTTAGCTTCGGCTTTGGGTATTAGACAGGTAAACGATGAAAATAGCGTAACAGCTTGGGTAGTAAACAAAAATATGTCGGCCGGTCAAACAGTAACCGTTCACGATGTTGAGCAAAAGAGTATAGATCCAAGTAACTATTCAAATATTGCACTGAGCGTTCAAAACCCACGTGCATTAATTGGTCAAAAATTAGCAACTAATAAAATGGTTGAACAACCCTTGTTTGACACCGATTTTATCAGAGCAAAAAGCCAAAACTTATCAGAAGCCATACCGGCAGGGCGTGTTTTATATACTTTAAAACTAAACACCTTGGATATTCCGCTTTCGCGCATACACAAAGGTGACCGACTCGACATAGTCGCTAAAACTAATCGCTTAGTAAGAACCGTTGCCCGTGATGTACAGCTTATTGGTGTTTCAAAAGGTCCTAAATCGCAAGCTGCTAAAAGTGGCGTAATGGATAATTTAGCTAAAGAGTCTAATTCTGCTGCGGGCGGTGTTTCATTAGTCCTCGCGGTACTTCCAAAAGATGTTTATTCGTTGGCGGGTATAGATAACGCTGACAAAGTTTCAATTATTGTGCATAGCGCTTATGACATTGAACAAGGTCGTTTGCAAAACTTTTCACGCTTACAAACCAGTCGCACAATCGAAGTGGTTAAAGGCGTTAAAAATGAAGCTGTATATGTAGCTAAGTGAGTTTTTATGTTTAATTTATCAAGCAAACATGAAGAAGTTCAAACCAGTTTAAGTACCTTTGAAGTGCTTAAAAAGCTATTGCATGATGCCGTTATCGAAGAGTACGAACAAGAACCAACCGCGCTTTTATCAAGTAATGTTCTCGAAAAAATCTCTGCATTGTGCAGTGAAATCCCACAATTCAATCAATCTTCATTTAATCAGCATCAAAAAGAGCAGGTTGTTCAGGCTGTATTTGATGAAATTCAGGGTCTGGGTCCTATTGCACAGTTTATGCTGGACGATCAGGTAAGTGATATTTTAATAAACGACACGCAAGATATTTGGATTGATAAACAAGGCAAACTACTTTGCACAGCCAGTAAGTTTGATGACGAACGCCATTTACGCCGATTTGTTGATCGCTTACTTGATGGCTGTGGTCGCCAGGTAAATGCGCTTATGCCAATTGTTGATGGCAAATTAAAAGATGGTAGCCGTGTTCATATTATTGTACCGCCTGCGTGTACCGGCGCCGCTATCGTGTCTATTCGTAAGTTTAATCATAAAAAAATAAACGATGACTTTTTAGTTAATAACCATTTTTTAGATAAAAACATCTTATTATTTTTAAAAAGTGCAGTTAAAACAGGCGTTAATATTTTAGTCTGTGGCAATGCGGGGGCTGGTAAAACGTCATTATTGAACGTACTTGCCAACTCAATTAATCCAAACGAACGTGTTGTAACCATTGAAGAAAGCGCTGAGCTTAATTTGCATCACAACCATGTTGTGCAATTGGAAGCCCACGACACTAACAGCGATGGTAAAGGTGCAGTAAGCCTAAGAGATTTAGTAAAAGCAGCCCTTAGAATGCGCGCAGATAGAATACTTGTAGGTGAGGTACGCTCAGGCGAAGTAATCGATATGCTCCAAGCAATGAACTGTGGCCACCAAGGTTCGATGACGACCATACATGCTAACAGTGCAAATGATGCCGTTATTCGTTTATCTACCTTAGTGCAGTTACACAATGCACAACTGAGCGATACCCATACAAGTTCGCTAATCGCGTCGAGTATTCAGCTCATAGTTCATGTTTCTCGCTCAACTAATGGCATCCGCACTCTAAAAAGTATTGGTGAAATTAAGCGTGTTAATGGCGGGGCACAATTTAGCCCGCTTTATAGTATTAACGAAGCAGAACCAGTACAAAGTGATTTAATAGATAACTCAAGTGTTATTGAGTTTATGAAAGGTCAAGGCGCAAATGCACAAGAATTGAAAGCATTACTGCACAATAACCCGGAGGCTAACAATGACTAAACTTGATTATTTATTAGCTATTGCGGCGGTTATAACTTTTGTACTGGCTGCGAGTGTATTGGCTTCTTTGTATGTGAATAATAAAAGCAACCAAAGCACTAAAAAAGCAGATATTTTAGAAGAAAAAGATGTCCTTACTCTGTCACTACGAGTGCTTGGTTTAAATATTAGTAACGCCTGGTTTATAAGCATGGCGTGCTCGCTCTCTAGTAGCTCCTGGTTTTTAGCTAAATTATATTACCCAGAGGCATCAACCAGCGCGTTTATTATTTCAATCGTGGTTTTTGTAACCTGTTTTATAACTGTGATTGACTTGGCTCATTATAAATTAGCAAAATTTGAGCATCACTTTTTAGAATTTATTGAAACCGTACAATCTTGTTTAAGCACAGGGCTATCGCTACAGCAATCAATGCAGTTTGCTGATGAACATGCAGACCCATATATAAAAAAACAAAGCACCTTACTAATACAACGCATGAGCATGGGTAGTGATGCCGAAACGTCGTTTGCCCCATTAATTGAAAGATACAACTGCGAAACCGTAAGATTGTTTGCTCATAGCATCATTACACATACACAAAGCCAGTGCGATTTGACCGACATGCTAAAAAGCGTATGCAACATGATGTCGCTAATAACTCTCGACCGCCAACAGCTGAAAGCTAAGCTTTCCGGTACTAAATACGCTGCTGTGTTTAGTGGTTTTTTACCTTACGCACTAATTCCTTTATTTAGCTATACCGATCCAACCTGGTTTGAACCATTATTAAACGATCCTAATGGGATTGCATTTATAACGGTTGCGCTTCTTTGTCAGCTATTTGGCTTTTTATGGCTACGTCTTAGCTTAAGGGTAACATTATGATTGATATACTTTTACTTATCGGGCTTTTAGTAAGTATGGGCTCATTTATCCATATTCATAGGCAATCGCTTAAAGTCGAATTAGATAAACCCGATACTAAAAACATTAACTGGTATCCGCTAATTATCATCTCTAAACGTCAACTAAGGCAAGCAGGAATTCAAGTTAATAAAATATTAATAAGCCTGTACTGCTTTAAAGTGGCTGCTACTTTTAGTGCATTTACGGTTATAGAGCTAACAGGGTATGAGCTGAGCCAATCGATTAAATTATTACTGTGTTTTATGTGTTTTTTTGCACCCGAATGCTGGTTTTTATTACGTAAAAATCAACGTCAAACCACTATAAATAACAGCTTAGAGTTTTTTTTACGGGTGTTACTGGTTTACATGCGCGCCGGGTTTTCGTTAGAACGTTCATTTGCACTGGCGGTTGATCATGGATTGAGTCAAAAACACCCATTATACAAAGAGCTAAAGTTATTTTTATTCGAACTAAGTGCAGGTAAAGATCGTGAATTTGCATTTAATTCACTTTTTGAAAGAACCGGCGTATTAGGAATTAAAAAACTCGCAAACTTAATGTTAATAGGGTCAAAACTTGGTACGCCACTTATCCAAGCAGTAGAGGCTCAACTTGAAGGCCTAGCTTTAAAAAAGAACATTTTACTCGCTAAAAAGGTAAACAAAAAAGCGATGCACACAACCTTTCCCATTATCTTAATTTGTTTTCCGATGTTTTTGGTATTGGTGTTTTTTCCCGCAGCATTACAAGTAATGAACGTACTTAAAATGCTTGTAGAAGTGTTATAGGAGCCTGATATGAAAAAGCATTATCAACAAGGGTACATACTTACTATTGAGCTTATATTAATTATAACTATTTTAATTATTGGCTCAATTGGTGGGGTGATTTTAGTAAGGGATGCCCTTATTAAGCGCCATCAAACTAAGGTAGATAATCAAATTACTGTAGTTGATGCTAACAATAGACCACTCGGTATTGCAGTAAGTTTTGATGAGCATCAAGCACCACTCATTTTTTATACAGATCGTGGAGAAAACAACACGTACAGGGCATTAATAGGCATAAGAGATGATAGGTTTACCTCGCGAGAAGCTGTTTATTACGATGCTCCAAATTGCCAAGGTAACCCGTGTTTAAAGGGCTTAAGCGACGAAGCAACAGACAGCCAAGGTGTCAGCAAGTTAAATAATACCGGTAATGTAAGTTATATAAATGCGCTGCAGCAAGGTCCAAATTACGCAATAGGGCAGTTAGGTAACAGCGTTATTGGTCAGTTATTAAGAAGCACGCCACAACAATGCCCTGCTAATAGTGAACAAATTCTATCTCGTTATGTATCCCAAAAAGTAGTAACAGGCTCACCTTGTGAAAGCTTTGAAATAGATACGCAACCAGCCGACAGCAGTTGTTTAGTTGGAGTAACAGCTTTAGGAAATCCACTTTTAGGTACAAGCGATCAAGGTATATCACAATCGTGTGATACATGCCAAACAGGGTACGAATCGCAAGGTGACATACTTGATTTATATTTACCTCAGGTAGAACCGCTTTTAAATACAGCCCTTAATGCGCTTTCATTAGTAGGTATAGGCACAAACGTTGATATAGAGCTTGGCACAATATGCTGCCCAGAAGGTACACGCTTAGAAGATGATGAAAACATTGTAGAAACACTTGTTTTCACTATTTTACAAACCACATTTGAGCTGGTCGGTATCGATTTAGTAAATAACCTTATCATTAGTGAAACACTGAGCTTAATAGGGATTGAGCCAGGTATTACATATTGCAAAACATCACTTAATTTAGTTAATGCAGAACAAGTAATTAATATCACCACAGGCGAACCTGCTCTTAGTAGTTTAACGCCACCATTTAAAGTTTTACTGCCAGTACATAGCGGCCAAAACAGGACAACGTGGATACATACTCCCCCAAAAGGGGAAGGAGAACGTCAATGAACGCCTCAAATATATTTACCTCACATGCTAATTTAGCAGATACACCAACTGATGAAATATCAACAGAAATTAAAGAAACGCTAACGCTACTAAAACAGTTTTATGATGTTCCAATTGTTAAATTTATCGATTTTAGAGAGGTTTATTCAGAGCAGTTAATAACCTGCAACGATAAAGAAAGTGTCGAAAATGAGTTATTAAGCTATCAACTACGCTGCACACAAGAAAAACTATATTTATTTGAAGATACTTTTTTTGATGATGTATCAAACAACACGCACAAATTAATTCGCTTTTATGCACAATATCCAATTTATAGTGTCACTAATAAATTAATTGGCGTAGTGCTGATGGCTGATTTAGCACCTAAAACATTAATAGGTTCACAAAAAAATCAGTTTATTTCATTTGCTCAATTATTGCAGACACAGTTAAATAAAAATTCAGATTCAGTAAGTAATCAAAGTACTAATCCTGTGAAAAAAAATTATGGGGAAAAGTATATTCATGTATTTAGTTTAGCGCCCGTGGCATTCTTAATTGCATTAGTATTATGCTCATTCACTGCATTACTGCTTTATACTATAGAAAAAAAGGAGCTGCAAAGTAATTACAATGAACAAACTCAGCAATTACGTAAAACGTTATTTAATGCTTTAGAGCGATTTGATAATCAAGGATTATATATATCGCAAAAAGATTTAGTTATCGCAGGCTTTTTACAAAGCCAAAATAGCTATACAAAAGAGCAGCTTAATGATTTAGTACAGAGTCAGGTTTCACAAAGCTTAACTTATAAAGGGTATATTGTGTTTGATTCTGAGTATAACCAACTTGCACTTTGGTCAAAAAATAATTTTGATTTAGCCGCGTATGGATTTAAAAACTGGTTAGAAAAATTCAATAATAGAGCGAATAAACAAGCAGTAGAAGTATTTACTGTTGCAGATACGGCCTTCTTAATTTCTGAAATAAAAATTAAACAAGGCTCTATTTATACACTTACAGCATTTGATTTAAGTAAGTTTTTAAAAGCCGTTATTGGCAAATTAAACACTGAAAATTATAACGTTTTTATAGTAACACCACAGTTTACTTTAGGAAAACAAGGAGAAGTTAGCCCGAGTATAATTAAAAATAGTATTAGCGCTTTAAGTAGTCGTTTTCCACCTACATGGCGCTTACATGTACAACCTATGAATAAAATAGTACGCCCACAAATAACTAAATATAGTTTAATTAGATTAGGGTTAATCTCTTTTTGTGTATTTGCCTTTGTGTATTATTTTTTACGTTTGCCAAGACGTTTACACAACGAAATAAAACAAAAAAATCAGTTAATACTCAATAGAGAAGAGCTTTTTTCAAGTTCTCTTGATGCACTGCCGCATGGGTTTGCTATTTTTAATAGCCACGAATTTCCTGTGATCACCAACAATGCATTTAACCTTTTATTTGCACAAGTGAATAAACAAAATAGTCAGCTATCGTATAGCCAGCTGGTAAGTATTGCGCAGCAGAATAATATTATAAATCACTACCATGAACATCATAAGCTTGATGATGATCGTAACCAATTAATAGATATAGGTTTTACAGACGGGAAGTGGATAACTGTATTACAAAGACATACAGATTTTAATGGTTTCGTTTGCTACTTTAGAGATGATACAGAGGCACATCAAAAAGAATGTTTACTCGCTGATGTTCTTGAAAAATCAAAACAGACAAATCAATTAAAAGAAAAATTTGTTACAAGGCTTAGCCGTCAATTAAAAACGCCTTTATCATCTTTAAAGTCATTAGTTGAAATATCTAAAGATCCAATAAGCTTTAACGAATTTAAAAACAATGTGGGGAATATTTCTGATGCATGCGACCAGCTCGAAAGTGTAATTCAACAACTCGTAAATATAAATAAATCGGAAATAGGTAAGTTAAAACTGCAGGCCAAAAACGTTAACCTGAATCATATGATCAATAATAATATTTCGATTTTAACTAAAGAAGCTGAAAACAAAAAAATAGTTCTTAAAAATAATATTACGCCTGGGTTAACCGTGGTAAGCGATGAAAAGTTAATTTCTCAATTGGTTATTCAGTTAGTGACAGAGGTTTTGGATTCGTCAAATAATACAACGCTATCTATTAACGCTCAGATTAAAAATGAAAGTAACCGTAATTACTTACACCTAGACTTTTCATTAAGCAATTTAATCGACAGTAGTTACTTTATAACTGAGCTTAAAAGTATATCGGGTGATGATATAGCACGTCTCATAGATGATAAAGACGTTTCATTAGAGTTAAAGTTTTTTATCTCAATATTTAAAATGTTAGGTGGTAAAGCGATAACTGTAAGTAGTAACGCGAATAAATCAACGATAACGCTTTCTATGCTGGTAAACAAAGTAACGAAGCAAGATAAAGACAATGTGCAAAAAGTACCAAGTAGCTCATTAAATACTGATTTAGTAAAAGCGAGTTTAGTGACTAAAAATCACCAAAACACGCTACTACTTGTTGATGACGATCCACTTGTAGAAATTGTGATTAGGGCAATGCTAAAAGATCAGAATATCATAATAGATTACGCATGCAGTGCGATAGAGGCTATGTTGATGGTTTCGCAAAATAGTTACGACATTATTCTAATGGATATAGTAATGCCAGAATTGTCGGGAACTGACGCTATGTTAAAAATTAAAAAACACAGTGATAATTCTAAAACTAAAATAATTGCGCATACATCGACACCCGATACAGAATCTAAATATGTAAATCAGGGCTTTGATGACATGTTATTAAAGCCAGTGAAACAAGGTGTTTTAATAAACCAAATAACACGTATTTTAAAAAGATAAGCCGCTGGGGTAATAAATGAAAAACATTAATGAAAATATGGCAGAAGTTATCGAATTTAAAGTAACGCCAATAAATAAAACTAAACGACTACTTTTAGTAGATGATGACTTACTAATAGAAATAGTAATAAGAAAAATGCTTAATGAAGAAAATATTTTAATAGATTTCGCATCAAGTGCTATAGAGGCGCTATTGATGGTTTCTCAAAATATTTACGATATTATTTTAATGGATATAGTAATGCCGCAATTTACAGGCACTGATGCAATGCTAAAAATCAGGAAGCATGCTGACGCATCAGCAACAAAAATTATAGCTCATACATTTAGTGAAAACGAAAATAGTGATAATAAGTACGTGAAGCTTGGGTTTAACGGTCTTTTGTTAAAGCCAGTTAAGCAAAGCGTATTAATTGAAAATATTAGAACTTTCTTGGAATGATAAATAGAAACAGTAGGGCGGTTAACTATTTTTATTTATAGCTTATTAAAAAATTAAATTATAATTTTTTAAAGACTAATATTTATTTAGTGCTTTTGTGTATATGAACCTTTAATAAGAATAATTACTTTAAATTATTACAAACTACGCTTTTGTAATTGTTGCATGTATACGAGTCATCGTTTCACACTTTTTAAAGCGGTTAATAATCTCAATTATTAAACGCTGTAATATTATAAAGTTAGTAAATTTATTTAGCCTAGAGCCCACGTATCACAAGGGTTTAACTTTCAAAACATTAATATTTTTTAATAATTAATAAATGCACATCTTGGGATGGAATTTGCTTTATAAGGTTATATTCTAATTTTATAGTTTATTAAACATTATAATTTTTAAAGTTAACGAGGCAAAACTATGAGCAAAACACAGTACGTTACAGTAGAAGGTCATCAAATTGCTTATCAAGAAATGGGACAAGGCACACCTTTATTATTAATACATGGCATACCAACTAACAAATTTTTATGGCGAAATGTGATGCCCAAACTCGCATCAGAACATCGAGTAATAGCGCCTGATTTACTAAACTTTGGTGAATCAGATATGCCAATTAACACCGATGTATCTATAAATGCGCAATGTAGAATAATGTGTAAGTTTATGGAAGAACTCGGTATTTCTAAAGTTAATATTGCTGCACATGATATTGGTGGTGGTGTTGCTCAATTAATGGCGGTAAATCATCCTGATAAAGTAAACGGATTAGTTTTAATAGATAGTGTATGTTTTGATTCTTGGCCAATACCAGAATTTGAACCTTTGCTAGAACCTGGTGTAGAAGAAAAGACAAGTGTAGCTGAATTTGTTGGTACATTAAGAGATTTCATGCCTAAAGGTGTATACGATTCTAGCGTAATGACTGAAGAGTTAATGGAAATATACTTAAAACCATGGAGCAACGAGCAAGGAAAAGCCGCTTTATTTAGTAACATGCGCAGGCTCAATAAAGAATATACACAAGCTATTACAGGCGATCTTAAAAGCTTACCTCATGAAACACTCATAATATGGGGTAAAGAAGACAAGTTTCAAAAGCCAAAGTATGCACCAATGTTAGAAGAAGCAATTCAAAATTCGTCATTGGTTTGGATAGATAAAGCCGCTCATTGGGTTGTTGATGAACATCCAGATAAAGTATCTGAGCTTATTAGTGAATTTATGAATGATAAAAAATTCTAAAGTCTCAGCAAGTACATCAGTAGGATAGTTAAAAAGCCATTAAATTCAGAATCTTGAATTTTACTGGATGAAATATCTTCTAGGAAGTTATTGTTAATACCGCTTGGATATATTAATAACCAAGCGGTATTTTTATATGTTCAAGAAGCTAATAGCGTAAATGGGAGAAACATTAACTATTAAGATAAGTAGGTTAATGCTTATTAAATAGTCAAAATATCGCGTTTATACGTTAATTAATGAAGGTGAGTAACTTGGTTATGTATTTATTTATGCTATTTAACATAATATAAATTATAGGTAGTTAATGTATATATAGAAAGAGCGCCTAAATGCGCCCTTACTATGTCCAATACTAGACGGTATCGGACATTAAGTGTTTTTATTACAATAACTAGTATTACTAATACAGATACTTTATTTATCAATTTGTTTAATCAATACTAAGTAAACGCTCAGCTGTATATTCGTTAGTAATTAATCCACTGATCATGTTTGACCTTACTGCGCCCAAAATGGCTAACACTTTTTCTTCACCAGCAGCTATCGCATAAATCTGTTTGTTAGCATTTGTTTTTAATGGCGTACTTGCTACACGCTGATTAACTGTGCAATCTAAAAGCTTACCGTTTTTATCAAACACCCAACTAATCATTTCACCAACAGCACCCAGATCTTGTAACTCTTTAAGTTCTTGCGCATCAATAAAACCATCTATATGTAATGGCGACTTTTCACCTAAGCTACCAATACCCACAAATGTTACATCGGCATCTTTAGCGAGTTTTAAATTACCGGTAATATTTTGTTGTGCGTGCAACTGTTCTTTTTCTTCAATGCTTCTTGGTAAAACTGGCAATGGCATTGGATAATGTTTTGCATTGGTGTGTTCGGCCATTCTTACTACAACATCATAAGGTGAAGCCGATCCATCCAAAGCCATATTACCTAGCATGGCTACAATTTTATGTTGCGGACAATCAACGGTTCTTAGCTCATCTACACATGAACGTAAAACTCGACCGGTTCCCATAGCAAGTACTTTGGGTTGTTCTGATTTTAAATGACGTTCTATTTCTGCCGCGCCAGCTTGAGCCAAACCTAATGTAGATGAAGGTTCAGATGGATCGCTCGGTACAACTTCACACGAATCTAACCCAAAACGGCTTTTTAATTTTTCGGCCAAATCCATACATTTAGCAATCGGGTGGTCAAGTCTAACTTTAATTAATCCTTGGCTCACAGATAATGCGACCATTCTTTGTGCAGATTGACGAGATATATTTAGCTTTTTGGCAATTTCATCTTGTGTGTTACCGCCAACATAATATAACCACCCTGCTCTGGCTGCATCATCTAGTTTTCTAATTTCTGTATTTGATAGCTTTACCACGTAAACCTCTTAAAATAGAAGGAAAACTAAGTCCTTATTTTCATTACATAATTTTAATTATATGTGCTGCTATATAAATTATTTTATTAATTTTGGATTATCTATTTATCAATAACGTTTTTGTTATTTATAGTTTTAAATATACCATTCCTTAATAAAAAATACCTAGGTTTCATAGGATTATGTAATTAGAATTTAGTTAATAGCACCCTTATAAAGGTGCTATTTAAGGTAATTAAAGATTGGCTTTAGCGAATTGTTAAACCGTTATTATCAAACTTTAATACTTTATCATCCGGTGCGCTTAGGTAAATACTGTCGCCATATTTTAACGGACAATCACCATCTGCTTTTACTGTTACGGTCCCTTTGCCTTCAATATTTATATGTAAAAAGCTCTCCGACCCTAAATGTTCAATTACACCGACAGTACCAGCCCACGTTCCTTGCTCAGTAGAGAGTGTTATATGCTCTGGTCGTATACCAATACAACTAACATTCGCATTTTCATTTTGTGGAGCATCTATAAAATTCATTTTTGGAGAGCCAATAAAACCAGCTACAAATTTGTTTACTGGGTTTTTATAAAGCTCTAAAGGTGTGCCTACCTGTTCAATAATACCGGCATTAAATACCGCGATTCTATCTGCCATTGTCATAGCTTCAACCTGATCGTGCGTAACATAAATCATTGTTGTAGCTAAACTTTTATGTAATTCAGATATTTCTAAACGCATATTTACACGTAATGACGCATCAAGATTCGAAAGCGGTTCGTCAAATAAAAATGCCGAAGGCTGACGAACAATTGCGCGCCCTATCGCTACACGCTGGCGCTGACCGCCCGATAATTGCCCAGGCTTTCGGTCTAAATAATCGGTCAAATTAAGAATTTTAGCGGCGTTAGCAATTTTACTTTCGATTTCTGTAGGGCTAACTTTGGCTCTTTTTAAAGGAAAAGCAATATTGTTACGCACGGTCATATGCGGATATAACGCATAGGATTGAAACACCATTGCTAAGCCTCTTTTTGCAGGCGGTGTTTTTGTAGCGTCAATGCCGTCAATTTCTATATTACCACTGGTGGTATCTTCAAGACCTGCGATCATACGAAGTAATGTAGATTTACCACAGCCTGATGGCCCAACAAATACGATAAACTCACCGTCTTTAATTTCTAAGTCGAGCGGTTTAATTACGTTAACTTCATCAAAGTTTTTAGTGACTTGTTTTAGTGTGATGCTGCCCATGTGTATTCTCCTATTTTACTGCGCCGAAACTTAATCCACGCACTAATTGTTTTTGACTAAACCAACCAAGTATTAAAATTGGCACAATGGCCATGGCAGATGCTGCCGATAACTTAGCGTAAAATAACCCCTCAGGGCTTGAGTAACTGGCAATAAATGCCGTTAAAGGTGCAGCATTTGCAGCGGTTAAAATAAGTGTCCAAAAAGCTTCGTTCCACGACAAAATAACATTGAGTAATAGCGTTGAGGCTATACCCGGTAAGGCTATTGGTAATAAAACATGGAATATTTCTTCACCAATTGTTGCGCCATCCATACGTGAAGCTTCAAGTATTTCGTTTGGTATTTCTCTAAAGTAGGTGTACAGCATCCATACCATTATTGGTAAGTTAATGAGTGTCATTACAATTACTAAACCTAATTTTGTATCGAGTAGCGCAAAGTCTCGAAACAATAAATAAATCGGAATAAGTACCCCTACTGGCGGTAACATTTTGGTAGAAAGCATCCACATTAATAAATGCTTAGTTTTTTTAGTTTGCACAAACGCCATAGACCACGCAGCAGGTACAGCAATTAATAACCCCAGTAAACTTGAACCTAGCGATATAACTACAGAGTTCCAAAAATGGTTAAAGTATGGCGAACGCGACAGTACATCTCGGTAATTTTCGAGTGTCCAATCGAATGCATATAAGCTTGGACTTGCTGAAATTGCTTCAGCTTCCGTTTTAAAGCTGGTGATTAACGTCCATAAAATTGGAAAGAAAATCATGCCGCTTATTGTCCATGCAGCAATGGTATAAATTAGTTTGGAACGACGGCTATCTTTTATAGTCATAATTAACCCTCCAAGTTTTTGCCAATTAAGCGCATTAAAAATATAGCGACAATATTTGCAATTATTACTGCAACTATGCCCCCTGCCGAACCGCCACCTACATCAAATTGAAGTAGTGATTGCGTGTAAATTAAGTACGTTATATTGGTAGACGAATAACCAGGACCACCACTTGTTGTAACTAATATTTCGGCAAAAATTGACAGTAAAAATATAGTTTCGATTAAAATAACAGCGGTTACAGCGCGCGATAAGTGCGGCAAAACGATGTAAAAAAACTTACTAAATGGCCCAGCTCCGTCTAAATCAGCCGCTTCTAATTGTTCACGGTCTAATGATTGTATTGCTGTTAGCAGTATTAATGCTGCAAATGGTAACCACTGCCAAGACACAATTATGATGATTGAAAATAGCGGCATTTGAGCAAAAAAGTCGATAGGTTCAAAGCCAAGCCAAATCGCGAAATGTGCAAATAAGCCATTAACTGGGTTCATTAGCATGTTTTTCCATACTAATGCCGACACAGTTGGCATTACAAAAAATGGGGCTAGTACCATAATGCGAACGTAATTTCGTCCCCATATTGCTTGGTCTAGTAAAATAGCTAAGCCAATACCACCACAAATAGTGATAAGTAAAACCCCAGTTACTAGGTAAAGCGTGTTAAAAAATGATTCAAAAAAAGCCGGATCAGTTAGGAAAAATTCATAGTTTAAAAAGCCTACAAACTCTTTATCCCCTGGAACGAGTAAGTTGTAATCAATAAATGAGAAATACAGTGTCATACACAGCGGAACTATCATCCAAGCAAGTAATAAAATTACACTAGGAAGAAGCATAAACCGAGCAAGCGTGCGCGAGTTAGTTGTTGCCATAAAGGTGACCTTAAAAAAGCCAATTCTATTTACTTGTTAACTATCAAGTGAAAATCAGAAACCCTTGATAGTGTTTATAACTAACAAGTAAATAGAATTGACATAAAATATTGGGTAAGTTTGAGTACTTACCCGCCCATTACATGCTATTTAGGATAGCGAGCTTTACGCATTGTTCGCTCAACGAGGTGCTGAGACGTACTAAGCGCTTGCTTAACGGTCATTTGGCCAGTTAATGCTGCTGAAAATTGTTGCCCAACAGCTGTACCAATTCCTTGAAACTCAGGAATAGCAACAAACTGAATACCTACATAAGGCACCGGTTTAACGGTTGGATTTTTAGGATCTGCAGATTGAATAGAATCTAAGGTAATTTGCGCAAACGGTGCTGCATCCATGTACTTTTGATTACTGTAAAGTGATTTACGTGTACCTGGCGGTACTTTTGCCCAACCTTTTTTGTCGGCTACAAGTTGAGTGTACTCTTTAGATGTTGCCCAACTAATAAATTTCATTGCGGCATCTGGTTTTTTACTGCTTGCTGGTACGGCTAAAGTCCAAGACCATAACCAGTTACCGCGTTTACCTAGACCGTTATCTGGCGCAAGTGCAAACCCTACTTTATCGGCAACTTCTGAGTCTTTTTTGTTAGTAACAAATGCGCCTGCAACGGTTGCATCAATCCAAATACCACATTTTCCGGTTTGAAATAGTGCAAGATTTTCATTAAAACCGTTTGCAGATGAACCCGCAGGTCCTGACTCTTTCATTACATCGACATAATACTGAAGGGTATTTTCCCACTCTGGGGTATTAAACTGAGGTTTCCAATTTTCATCAAACCAACGCGCACCAAACGAATTTGCCATGGATGTAATAAGCGCAACGTTTTCGCCCCAACCTGCTTTACCACGTAGACAAAGGCCATAAACACCTTGTTTTTTATCTGTCATGGCTTTAGCAGCTTTGCGTATAAAGTCCCATGTTGGGGCTTTAGGCATTGTCAGCCCTGCTTTTTCCATTAAGTCAGTGCGGTACATAACCATTGAGCTTTCGCCATAAAATGGCGCAGCATAAAGCTTGTCGTTAATCGTTAAACCGCTTCGAATTGCCGGAATTAAATCGTCTAAATCGTAGTTTTCACCTAAATTATCCAGCTCTTTTAGCCAATTTTGCTTGCCCCAAATTGGTACTTCATAAGTACCTATGGTCATAACATCGTATTGGCCGCCCTTTGTTGCAACATCGGTTGTGACACGTTGGCGAAGAATGTTTTCCTCTAGAGTAACCCATTTTAGATCTATATCAGGGTTTTGGCTGGTAAAGTCACTGCTTAATTCTTTCATGGTGATCATGTCACCATTGTTAACAGTCGCTATTGTGATTGTTTCTTTTGCCGCAGCGCCCATGCTTATAAAGCCACACGCGAGCATAATTAATTTATTTTTCATCGGGTATTCCCCATACACGTTATGTTTTAACAAGTGCTATTAAATTTCAATCTATTACCAATTCTATTTATGGCAGTTTTAACGCATAAAACTGCCCGCAAAGTGCCTTTTTAGGTCCTTTGTTTAAATAGATAGACTAGTTGGATAATGATTTAAAATTTAACAGATATTTCAGAAGTGAAGCCGTCAAATCCTTTACCGATTTGGCCGCCCGAATTAACACCTTCTTCTTGGTTAACATACTCAACTTTTAAAAGCGTTTTATCGTTAAACCAGTAACCTGCGGCTACTTGAATACGCTCTACTGTGTTGTCTGTTTGTTCAATTAAGTCGGAAGTGTTATCGGCTTCTGCATAACGAGCCGCTACATATAGCTTTTTAGGGATTAGATATTGTTGTGCTTCAAACACGAAGTACTCAACCGATGAGTCGCCTTCTATTACACTGTTTGAATCAAAAGTAGTGCCATTTTCATCAGCTATGCCGTTTGTACCAAAGTAGGTAATACCGGCAACTGCATTACCAGCGGCATCTGCAAATGTGTAATCATCAGACGATTTACCAACCATAAAAATTAAGCTAGTTTCGTCAGATGGTTGATAAGCTAAGTTAAGCTGGATGATTGATTGCTCAAGCCCTGGCATTGCGCCAACGTGAGTGTCACGCTCATTCGAAGGTGACGCTGAGAAATTATAGTTTTCACCATCGCCAAAGCGATAGTTTGTTGTGGTTACACCATCAAGACTTGCTACGCCATTTTCAAAACGTAACTGGTCGCCTTGATTCGCTTTTAATAAGTTTAAGCCTGCTTTAAAGCCACCTTCAAATTCTAGAGTACCTTGAAGTCGGTAGTTATAACCTCTGTCTTCTTGAAATGCTTCACCGAAACTTGAAGTCGTAATGTGACCTGTAACATTATAAGCACGTACTACACCACTATCGAAAGTTTCGCTGTAACTTAGCTGTGCGCCGTTTTCTGCGGTTGCGTAATCGGTAATACTATTACCAATAAGTGCATTACTTTGGTTATCTGCGCCGTCTTGAAAGCCTTTAAATTGAAATGGTGAGCCACCAATATTACCCAAACGCAGTGTTAAATTTGCGTTTTCTTTTGGTGTGCCATATAGACCTAGTAAGTCAAATTCAACACCTGCAAAATCGTTGTGAAATGAAAAGTCACGATCTTCGCCACCAAAGTCATTAGGCTCTTCTGCAATATCTATATCGGCAGTGATGAACTCGTTAATATGAAATTTAAGCATTAGATTAGCTCTAATACGGCCAAATCCTGATTCTTGTTCTTCATCTTCTGGACGAAATGCACCATCTTTAGCCTGAATTGACTGAAAGTTTTGCATTAGTAAAAAGTCTACGTCAACGCGATCTAAATATTCAGAAATATCAGCCTGTGCTGGAGCCGATGTAGCCATAGCTGCCGCTATGAGAGAAATTGCAAATTTAGTCTTTTTATTATTCAACATAATAAGCTCTTTATTTAGTGTGGTGTGTGATGCCAACTTTATTAAATTGCATTTTCATTTAATGAAATTGGTATTAATTCAGTGTGTATAGATGAGGCTGACTGAGCAAAACATTAAGTGGTTAATGAAACTGCACTTGTGAGCATAAGCCCATCTGCTGAGCATAATCACAGAATGAATTTAGAAGGTCAACGATTTTTTATTACAAAACGTTTACAAAAAATCGAATTCATATGTAAATATTTTTGAATCAATAAGTTAAGTAGCAAATTTGTTACATCAAGTTTTGATGGAATGTTGTATTGGATTAAGGAATTTCTTATGAATACGTCATTATTGTTCATTACAATTAATGAAAATATAAGTTAGTAGAAGATATGAGAGCAGATAATCCTTTAAAAATACGTTGTTGGGCAAACCTATAAACAGTTTATTTATTGGTGTTTTTTAAGTAACGTTCTTGAGCTTATGATGGGGTTAGCTTAGTATTAAAGCACTTAGATGTATTCAAAATAGAAGTAACCTACATATGGAATTTGTTCGCCCGCTAGAGCCCATCCTCATTATTGATGACGTTAAGGAAATTCGTGATTATCTAAACCAAATTTTAACTGACTTAGGGTTTGAAGATATATTAGAAAGTGCTGATTTTAGCTCTGCCAAACCTATTATGGACAATAAACCGCCAGGCGTCATATTTGTAGATGTAGATTTACCAGACTCTAACGGTGCAGAGATATTGGAATACATTAATAGTGCTTACCCGCACACTCATGTTGTTATGTGTTCGGGCCACAATAGTCTCGAAAACGTACAAAACACGTGGGAAATGGGCGCTAAAGGTTTTATTGCAAAACCTTTTAATACAAAAAAAGTAGACACTGTAATGAAGCGTCTTGAAATAATAGAATAATAATAAGGTTAGCATGCATAGTACTGTTACTGCGATTATAGACGATCTTTCGAGTGTTATATTTGGTAAACAACAACAAATAAAACTGGCACTTACATGCTTATTTAGCGAAGGGCATTTACTCATTGAAGATTTGCCTGGCATGGGAAAAACCACTCTTTCTCATGCATTGTCAGCTGTGTTAGGCTTATCATATCAGCGTATACAATTTACCAGTGATCTTCTCCCTGCTGATATTTTGGGTACTAACGTGTTTAATTCTACTGAGCACAGTTTTACATTTCATAAAGGCCCTATTTTTAGCCAAGTTGTTTTAGCTGATGAAATAAACCGCGCAGGGCCCAAAACACAAAGTGCGTTGCTTGAAGCAATGGAAGAGCAACAAGTGACAGTTGATGGAAAAAAATATACGTTGCCAAATCCATTTTTTGTGATTGCAACACAAAACCCGCTTTACCAATCAGGTACCTACCCGTTACCTGAGTCGCAATTAGACCGATTTTTAATGCGCATTAGCTTAGGTTTTCCACCTAAAGAAGCCGAAAAACGCTTAATTTTGAATATGCAAAAACGAGATTACAGCCAATTACCTAAGCGTATTAACCAACAAGAGTTAGCGGCAATTCAAACTCAGATAAGCCAAATTTCTTTAAGTAGCCCGGTTATTGACTACATTATAGAGCTTGTTAATTACACACGCACAAGCAACACTTTTGCATCATCGTTATCACCTCGTGCTAGTATGGCTTTGGCTAAAGCAGCTAGGTCGTGGGCCTTTATTGATGGTCGTGATTTTGTAATGCCAGAAGATGTTCAAGCCGTATTTGTAAGTGTGTGTCAGCATCGATTAGGTTTGCATAATGAGTCAGGTGAAGCACAAGTAAACGATATTTTAAAAAACGTATTAGTTCCGGTATAAACTTTTATGCCAAAAAAAACAGCTAAGCGCCCTTCTTTATTTAAGTCATTTAAGCAAAGTGTATTTAATAAGTTATTAAAAAATAAACATTTAAAAAACTCAATTACACTTGAACACAGAACAATTTATGTATTGCCATCATCCCTTGGTTGGTATTTTATAGTTGTAGCTATTTTAAACTTTGTGATGGGCATTAATTATCAAAATAATTTAATTTTAATAATGTCTTATCTTATGTTTGTGGTAATGATTATTGCTGTATTAATGGGCTACAGTAACGCTAAAGGCTTAACAGTTAAATTTAAAGATGCATTTAACAGCTACGCTCCTCAAAAACCGAGTATTATATTTGAATTACAAAGCCCTTCTGTTACCCAATCTATTAATTTAACATATCAAGGTAGTGAGCAAACTCACAAACATACCGGCCAAGTTGATAGTAAACCTCAGTTACTTACACTCAACTTACCCTACAGCTCACGCGGTAAGTACTCAGTGCAACGTATTAAAATAGCGAGTAACTATCCCTTTGGTTTGATAACTGTTTGGAGCTACATTCAATTACAACAAGATGTATTTGTATACCCGTCGCTTGAACAGGTTCACTGTGACGCGCATGTTTCTATGCTTGATGAGCAAGCCGATAAAGGTATTTCTACACAATCTGGTAGCGAAGAGTTTGAGTCTCTTATCCCACACTTACCTGAGATGGGCTTGCAAAGAGTGTCGTGGAAGCATTACGCAAAAACACAGCAGTTGTTAGTTAAAGAGTTTGTAGACTTTAAAACAGCAAATGCACTCTTCGATTTTACGTTAATGAATGGAGATACAGAACAACGGTTAAGTCAGTTATGCTTTTTAGTGTGTGAAGCAACCGAGAAAAACACCCCTTTTATGTTAAAGCTACCGAATAAAACAATAAATACAAATACCGGACAGCAACATAAGCAGCAATGCTTAGGATTATTATGCTCATTTAATGGTGATGTGTAATGGACATACTTAAAAACGAAAAAGTAATAAATTATTCACTGTCTTTTATATATGCATGTTTGATTGTATTTTTTGTATCAAATTTACCGCTTGTTTTCGTAGGTGTACTTTCACTTATTTGTGCATGGAACTTTTACATAACGCTGAGTAATAAACCAAAGCCAAATGCTTGGCTGGCAAACATACTCGCAAGTGTGTCACTCGGTTTAATGCTCTACACAGTAGGCATGTCGGATACGGTTATTTTATTTGTGGCCATGCTGCTACTTGCTAGTTTATTTAAGCTGTTACAGGCTAAAACCAAAAAACACTATCATGTAATTACAACGCTTACGTTTTTTTCACTCTCATCTGTGTATTTATTTAACCAAAGCATTTTAACGACTTTAACTGTAAGTGGTTTATACATATTAAACTTTGCAGTACTTGGCCTACTCGAGTCCAAACATAATTTAAAAATAGCCTCTAAACAAAGCGGTAAACTGCTACTTTTAGCGCTTCCTTTAGCTATATTTTTACTGCTTTTTTTGCCAAAAATGCCCGCCTTTTGGCAGCTTCCTGGACCTAAGCTTGCTAAAACAGGGCTTTCTGAACAAGTCGATCCATTCGATATTGCTAAGCTTTCAAATTCTGACGAGCTTGTATTTAGAGCTAAATTTAACGAAGAAAAACCTGTAGCGCCTTATTATTGGCGAGCAATAGTCCATGATGAGTTTAATGGCAATGCGTGGCTTACGTCTGACTTTTTAAAATATAATAATGTAAAAACAAATACGCAGAGCGAAAATGATGAGCAACTTATCGCAAGCTACTCAGTTATTACAGAGCCTGCTACACAAAAATGGCTCTATGGTTTAGCGTATTCCAGTAGTAACTCACCAAATGTTGAAGGTAATTCGCTAGGTTTATTGCGTAAAAAAAGTCGCCTAGCTAAAAACTTACAATACGATGTAAATAGCTTTAACTTCAAAGCTTTACCGCTTGGCGAATTTGAAGAAAAACGCTACAAATACCTCTCCAATAAAAAGAATGTAAAAACATCATCACTTGCTAAAAACTTAAAGCAAAATACACACTCTGACCGCGATTTTTACAATAGCTTATTACAGTACTTTGCAGGTACGGGATTTACGTACACGTTAACACCCACGCCTATGAGCGGTGATAATACAATTGACCAATTTTTATTTGAAAACCAACGTGGCTTTTGTGGCCACTATGCCAGTGCCGCCGCGTACATTTTTAGAACCGCAGGTATACCCGCTCGACTAGTAAGTGGCTATTTAGGTGGTGAATTAAATCAAGATAATAATACGCTCACTGTTCGCCAATACGACGCACATGCATGGGTAGAAGTATTTTTACAAAACGAAGGTTGGGTTATTTTTGATGCAACCGCCGTTGTTGCACCAGAGCGTTTAAATGGCTCGCTTTCGCAAAACGAAGAGCTGAATGACGAATTTAAAAGTAATCTTGATTTTGGTTTAGTGAGTTTAAGTAATTTCCCCGCTATTAATTGGTTAAGGTTGGAACTTGAAAACCTCGATTATCAATGGTCTAGCTGGGTACTTGGTTTTGACGAAGAAAAACAAAATGATTTTTTAAAATCAATTTTTGGTAGTAAAAATATTTGGCTTGTACCATTAATGGTTTTACTAACAGCTGGTTTTTGTTTTATAGGTTATTTTATTTATTTAAACTTGCCAAAACGCCCGTCTAAATTAGCGCCTATGGTTAAAGAGTTTTATGAAGTAAAAGCATGGGCTAAAAAACAAAAAATAAATACACCCGATAATTTAACACCGAGTCAGCAGTTAGACTTTTTTGCTGATCAACTTCCTCGTTCTGCACAATCTATAAACACTTTTAGGCAGTTATTTAACCAAGTACGCTATGGTAAAAAACCTTTTACGAAAGAGCGTAAAACTCAGGCTAAAGATCTGATAAAATTAATTAAAATTTCCAAATAGAGAATACTATGAATGCTGTTGTTATAGGCGTTATTTTAATGCTCGGGCTATCTCTGGCTCGCGTTAACGTCATTGTTGCCATGATCATAAGCGCGTTAGTTGCAGGTCTTACTGCAGGCTTGGGTATAAAAGAAAGTGTAGATGCGTTTAATTCTGGCCTTTCAGCTGGGGCTGAAATTGCACTAAGCTATGCTATGCTCGGCGCGTTTGCCGTTGCTATTTCTAAGTCGGGTTTAACACGCATTCTCGCTGATAAGCTACTTGCTAAAGTAAATGCAAAAGGCAGCGGTAATGAAACATTTTTAAGTTACTTCATTTTATTAATTATTTTAGG
Organism: Pseudoalteromonas sp. SR41-1; assembly: GCF_014164015.1. Taxonomy (NCBI): domain Bacteria; kingdom Pseudomonadati; phylum Pseudomonadota; class Gammaproteobacteria; order Alteromonadales; family Pseudoalteromonadaceae; genus Pseudoalteromonas; species Pseudoalteromonas sp. SR41-1. The sequence continues at coordinate 24,142 of NZ_JACJEK010000019.1, read as the reverse complement.
TTGTGCAATTTCTTCGCAAAACTTAGTCCCTGTACACATAGCGTTTATTCCTATTTTGATCCCGCCGTTACTTGTTGTTTTTAATCAGTTAAGATTAGACAGGCGTGCTATAGCGTGTATTTTAACATTTGGATTAGCAACGTCTTACATGGTGCTTCCTTATGGTTTTGGGGGTATTTACTTATATTCGATTTTGCACAAAAACCTAGTTGATAACGGCCTAGACATTGTAAATACCCAAGTCCCTATGGCGATGATAATTCCTGCATTAGGTATGTTTATTGGATTGCTTATTGCGGTATTTATTACTTACAAAAAACGCCGCGAATACACCGAGCTCCCATTAACAACTGTGAGTAAATCTGCTGAGGTAGAAAACCCTAAAAAAGTAATGATTGTGGGGCTTTTTGCAGTACTTGCCTCACTTGTTGCACAAAACCTAAGTGGCTCAATGATTTTAGGTGGCTTAGTAGGTGTAATGATATTTAGTGTTTTTGGTGTAGTTAAGTGGGAAGAAAACGGCGACGTATTTAGTAAAGGCGTTGCGATGATGGCCATGATTGGCTTTATTATGATATCGGCACAAGGTTTTGCATCGGTTATGCAAGCCACTGGCGATGTAGCAAGCTTAGTACACAGCGCAGCCGCCCTTTTTGATGGTAATAAACCTTTGGCCGCCGGTGTTATTTTGTTAGTCGGGTTATTAATTACAATGGGAATTGGCAGTTCGTTTTCAACAGTGCCTATTATTGCAACTTTGTTTGTTCCTTTATGTTTAGACCTTGGCTTTTCTGTTATGGCTACCGCTGCGCTTGTTGGTACTGCGGGCGCTTTAGGTGATGCAGGCTCTCCTGCTTCAGACTCAACGCTTGGCCCAACATCGGGTTTAAATGCCGATGGCCAGCACGACCACATTAGAGACTCTGTTATTCCAACGTTTATTCACTTTAACATACCGCTGCTGATATTTGGCTGGATTGCAGCAATGGTACTTTAAAAAGTATTTATGTAAGTATTAATAAATGTAATTAAAAGCTAAATATAACCAAAAAGGTATGTTAAAAGCATACCTTTTTAGTATCCAAATCCAACAACTCTCACCCCTATCAATTCCCTTCAGTTTGATTACTTTTTTAGTTAATACTCACTCTGTTGTTGAGGTTATACTTTATGAATATTTAGTATGATGTGTTCTTTTAATGGGGTTATATAAGCACCAATTAAGGTGCTTATATAAATTTACTTTAGCGCATATTCAAAGCTTTAAGTTAATCAAAACCATAAATCATTTTATCGCATACTACCGGAGTCGGTCTGTGGTTATCATCAACTGCAACAAAGGTAAAGCTGCCACTAATGGCTGAATGCTTATCGTCTTTGTGCATAGTTTCTAATAATATATCTACGTCAACTTTTAAGCTGGTGTTACCTACATGCACTACTTTAGCTATTAACTCTGCAAAAGTACCTGCAGGTATGGCTTCTTTAAAGTCGACTCTATCAGAAGATATAGTTACCAAAGGCTTACGGCAAAAACGAGTCGCGGCTATAAATGCCACTTCATCCATCCACGCCAGTGCATCACCACCAAATAAAGTATTGTGATGATTAGTACGCCCTGGAAACACGGTTTTAGTTACCGATGTGGTTGAGTCTTCAATACGCTGAGCAATTATTGCATCGCGATTTACGTCAGTCATAATCTCTACTTTTTGTTTGCTAATGTATCTTGCATTAGTAATGCAGGATCAAGGCGTTCGCCTTTCCAGTTAAAACGCCAATCTAGGTGAGGACCCGTTACACGTCCAGTTGCACCAATTTCAGCCACTTTGTTACCTTGCTCAATTTTATCACCCACTTTAACATCAAGCTTACTTAAGTGAATGTAAGTTGAGGTAATACCATGGCCATGATCAATAATTAATGTTCCGCCAGAGTAGTATAAATCAGGTTCAGCAAATACCACGGTACCACTAATAGGCGCGTAAACAGGAGAGCCCGTTTTATTCGCGATATCTAAGCCAAAGTGCGGACGACGAGGCTCGCCATTAAAATAGCGCTGACTACCATAAACACCCGATATGCGCCCTTCTGCAGGCTTTAAAACCGGGTCTAAAAAGTACAATAAATCAGAGTCTACTTCTCTGGCTTTTCGCACAGCAACTGCTTCGCGGCTTATACGCGCACTAACTTCTTTTGGTGGAGATACATATTTTTTAGCTACGCCGGTAATTTTATCAATTTTATATTCGCGCTTTGTGATAGCTATTGGCTGTGAATGCGATTTACCATTGTTATCTACCCATTTTAAAGTATGAGTAGTTTCAGCGTCACGACCAAAACCAAATACAAAGTCACCCTTTGGTGAAAGTTTTAAGCTTTTGCCATCTAAGCTTACTGATTTAGCGTTTTCTAGCTTTCCAGTAACTAAACCGCCTTGTGTTAAATGTCCTTTTAACTCAAGCGCCATAGCACTAAAGCTAGCAGAGGCAACAAGCGCTGTTGCTAAAAGTGTTTTAAACATAACTAATCGATCCTTTTCCAACACCTTCATAAGCCGTTACTTTCACTGCTTTTTCTGGGTATTGGGCTTTAATTTGGCCAGCTACATGTTCAGCAATACATTCTACAGTGGTATCTACTGGCAAAATGTCGCAACGAGACTCGCTTATAGCCATTTCAAAATAGCCTTGTGCCGATATATAAGCAAAACATACATCACCCGCTTTGGCTGTTATGTGTTTTAAATCAGCAGCGTTAATTTGATCTTCACTGGTGGCTAAGTAAATATCTTCCCACTTTTGAGACCATTCTTTTTGCAAGCGCGGCATAGAAATACCATCTAGGCTAATACCAATTTGAGAACGATGCCCATGAATAATACGCTGGCAATTACCGTCATGCTTTTTAAGGCCATGGCTGTAATGATAGTAAAAACTTTGGCTGTGTTCAGGCTTAAGAGACAGCTCAATTTTTTCGATGTTATCTGGTAGCTTCGGTAAAATAGTCGCAATTAAAAATTTGGTAACCGATTCAACAGTTACTTCATCTGCGTTAATCATGCAATAAGCTTGATGAGGAGCGCTCATAGCTAAGTGATTATTTTCACCAAATGTACAGTCGAGTGTTTTATGCTCGTCAAATTCAGATACAGTACCATTAAGCCCTGTAGGAATTGCTAAACGGTGATCAATACACTCATCTATAATGCCTTTAATTTGCTTTTTAACTAAACCAAAGTCTAAAACCATAGACTCTTCGTTAAGTTTACCGTGCAAAGTTAAATCAACAATCCAGCTCTCGCCAACGGCGCCGCGTTTGTTACATAAGTAAGAAAAATCAATCACAGTTAGTGAGTTAACAAAAAGGATCATAAACTTCCTTTAGACTGGTTATAAGACAGCGTTAATTATAATGATTTCTGATTGTAATTGCGCGGTTTTATAGTGCAAAAACCAATCGCGTTGATTGATTGATGATTTAATATGCAATATTTTGATTTTTTAACTGCTCCGAGTTGTTTAGCGTACAAGTGTACGCTAAAGTACTTGGCAATTTCTAAGCGAAGATAAGTGTTATGGAACCTAAAAATAGCTATACAAAAGAAGAGTTGATCCTGTGTGGTCAAGGTGAAATGTTTGGTGAAGGTAACTGCCGTTTACCAAGTGACAACATGTTAATGATGGATCGCATTACCTCAATTACTGCTGATGGCGGTATTCATGGGAAAGGCGAAATTGTTGCTGAGCTTGATATTGACCCTAGCCTTTGGTTTTTCGATTGTCATTTTAAAGGCGACCCAGTAATGCCAGGTTGTTTAGGCTTAGATGCTATGTGGCAACTAGTTGGTTTTTACTTAGGTTGGTCTGGTGGCCCTGGTCTTGGCCGTGCGCTAGGTGTGGGTGAAGTTAAATTTACTGGCCAAATTTTACCAACTAATAAAAAAGTAACTTACCGCCTTGTAATGAAACGCGTAATTAAACGTAAATTGTTCATGGGCGTTGCAGATGGCACTGTAGAAGTAGATGGCCGAGTAATTTACGAAGCAAAAGATTTAAAAGTGGGCTTGTTCCAAGACACTAGCGCGTTTTAATTTTTAAATGCGTACAAAAAGGCCTCCAACGTGGAGGCCTTTTTGCTTAAATTCGATTATTGATTTTAGGTTTTGTACATGTTGCGGTTTTCAATCGCTTCACGCCAACCTCCTAACCACTCTGATTTGGGATCTACTTGTTGATAAGGGCATAGCTCTTTTGAGCGACCTGCTAAACCTGCTTTAAAACCTTGAGAATGAGCTCTTTCTAAACGATCTCTTTTCTGTCTCTTCATCGGTAATATCCTCACCTTTTTATTTGTATATTGTGTAGCATTAGTGAAATCTACATTTAATGAATAGTTAATAAAAATGTAAAATTCAAATCGTAAAAGCAATTAAATTGTTTGACTTTAACTAAGCTGCTGATGCAAAAATGAATTAACATTTAAAAAAGTAAGTGGTCATACAACATTTAATTTGACCGGTTTTATGCTAAATAAAATGCGACTCAATAATCGCTAAAAAGCACTTATGTGCTTTATTTGTGACCGACTAATATTGACTAAGTTCCAAACAAAAATGTAATCGTGACACTTTTATTTCATTAATCTTAAATTAGTAGCCCGCCCCTAACTTGAAGTATTTTTAAACAATTTAAATTTATGCTTGATTATTTAAAGTCGATCGGTCTAATATATGTACATGAACAAAAATACATCAACACCAATACGCCGTGGTCGCCCACCTAAAATAGCCAGAGAGAACGCCGATACCAAAGCGTTACTTATTCGCACGGGCCTAGAAACCTTAACTGAATTTGGCTTTAGCGCCACGGGGCTCGATACTATTTTAAAAAAAGCGGCTGTACCTAAAGGCTCCTTTTATCATTACTTTAAAAGTAAAGAGGCCTACGGCATTGCCCTAGTTGATGCATACGACAGTTACTTTATTGCAAAGCTTACCCATTACCTACAGCAAGAAGATGTTCCCCCACTTGAGCGAATCGTTAATTTTACCCAAAGCGCAATTAAAGGAATGAAAAAATACGATTACAAACGTGGCTGTTTAGTAGGTAACTTAAATCAAGAGCTTAATCATTTAAGTGATGAGTTTAAAACCAGATTAATGCAAAGCTACACCGCTTGGCAAAACCATGTAGAGGTTTGCTTAAACCAAGCTAAGCAACAAGGCACTATTGCAAGCCATGTAAATACAAAATTGATGAGTGAGTACTTTTGGATTGGCTGGGAAGGTGCGGTTATGCGCGCCAAGCTCACAAAATCAAATACCCCACTTACTTTATATACAGAAATGTTTTTACGCGCATTACTAACCTAATGCGTTTTTATTTACCAATTAAAAGACGATCGGTCTAAAAGGATATCCTATGAATAACCCAATTAAAGCCATTGTTATTAATAAAGAAGATAATAACTACAGCGCCTCATTATCGACTATCGAAAGCAGTGATTTACCAAACGAAAACGTCTTTATCGACGTGCTATACAGCACACTTAACTATAAAGATGGTTTAGCAATTACTGGTAAAGGCCCCGTTGTACGCAGTTTTCCTATGGTGCCAGGTATCGATTTAGTGGGTACGGTTACAAATTCCACCAGCGATGAATTTAAAAACGGCGATAACGTAATATTAAATGGCTTTGGTGTAGGCGAAAAACATTGGGGCGGGCTTGCTCAAAAAGCGGCACTTAATAGCGATTGGCTAATCCCCTTGCCTGCAGGTATTTCTCCAAAACAAGCGATGCAAATAGGTACAGCCGGTTATACCGCTATGCTAAGTGTTATAGCTCTTGAAAAACAAGGAATAAACCCTGAATCTGGCGAAATACTTGTAACAGGTGCCAATGGTGGCGTAGGCAGCTTTGCTATTTATTTATTAAACCAGCTTGGCTACAACGTAACAGCAGCTACGGGTCGATTAGATCAAAGTGAATATTTAAAAGAGTTAGGTGCTAAACAGGTAATTGACAGAAACGAGCTTTCAAATCCTGGTAAGCCTTTGCAAAAAGAGCGCTTTGCAGCGGCAATAGATTCAGTAGGTAGCCATACACTTGCTAATATTTGTGCATCATTAAAGTATGGGGGTGTAGTAACCGCCTGCGGACTTGCCCAAGGCATGGATTTACCTGCCTCAGTTGCCCCATTTATATTACGTGGTGTGTCACTAATAGGCATTGATAGCGTAATGCGCCCTAAAGCCGACAGAATTGAAGCGTGGGATCGTTTAGCTAAATTAGTAAACGCTGATTATTTAGATAAAATTTCGACAGAAATATCACTAGAACACGTAATTGATAACGCAGAGCTACTTATGCAAGGCAAAATTCGCGGTCGTGTTGTAGTTAATTGTCAAAGTTAAGCTATTTACTCTGTTAAAGCCTCGTTATTAAATTTATAATGCAATTTGTATTTTAATAACGAGGCAACACCTATGAGCAACCAAGAACTTTTCAGTAATAATCCACTGCAAGGCGTTAAATTAGAACAAGTGGTTGAAGAGCTGGTTGAACAATACGGGTGGGAGCTCCTACACGCTTATTTACAACTTAACTGCTTTAAAAACAATCCTGATATAAAGTCAGCGGTTAAATTTTTACGTAAAACACAATGGGCACAAGAAAAAGTAGATAACTTTTACCTTTATCGCCTAAAAAACTTACCTAGACCTGATGATGTGCAATACGAATTACCGCCACGTGATCGCGTGATCCCAGCTGATCATAAACCTGGTGAGCCATGTGAGTTAAGTTTTAGTGATGCAAAACGTATTATGGAAAAAAAAGCATCAAAGCAACGTGCTCGTGATCGCAAACAACGCTCTAATTCTAGTAACCCTTGGGGTAACTAAACACGCTAATTTAATTTTGTAGAGCTATTTTAAATGGCTCTACAACTCTCTTTTATTAATTTTTATTACATCCACACCATATAGCTAAAAATAGAAATCAATAGCCTCGGTTTTTCCAAAAATCTGTTTCAGTACGCTCTAGCTCTAATGCCACCTTAAAAGTTTTATCAGCAATAATTTTTCCATTTAGCTCAATCGTCATACGCCAATCACCCAACTTATTCTCTATTGGTAACCAAAGCGTGTCGCCTAAATAAAAGTTCCAATCACTGTTTTTAACGTATACGTCGCCTTCAAAGGGGTCCATTACATCACCGTCACTGTCTGGAATATCTGGATGGTATATACAATAGTGAAGCTTTTCGCCTTTACCCTTTTTAATATTTACGATTAAGCCAAACTCAACATCTACCTCAGCTATTACATTTGTTGTAAATTGCTCTATTTGTGGCAATGCTTTACTTTCGCTGTCCCACTTAGAGTAAATACCGTGACTTTGTAACGTCACTACAGGTTTTGTTTTAGCCATTAAGGTAACCTTTTATATTAGCTATTTTTGCATTAGTTTAACTTTTGAAATTTTAAAATAAAACACAATCCAATAAAGTTAAATCTCAACTTAGCTTTAATACTTTGTCTATTTACATCATTGCTAATTTGTCATCATTGTTTACACACTATTTGCACAATTGCTGATTATTGTTTAAGTAACTTAATTGATAAGGTAGGCAGCAATGAAACTACACGCACTTAATATTAAAAACTCAAATAGGGTAAATGCTATAAAGCTAAGCACCTTGGCTCTAGTTGTTTTATCGTTAGTTGCTTGCGGAGGTGTAGAAGGCATAGTTGATACCTCAACAACTACAGATTCATCATCAACCACCTCAGATAACGGTACAGGTACGAGTAGCTCAACCCAAGGCGTGTTTTGTGAATATAGCTACAGTGAATATAACGAGTCAGTATCAGTACGAGCCACCAGCGCCGCAGATTGGTCATGCACAGGAACTACACGCGACTTAGTCGCTAATGGTATACCTGATCACGAAGTAGGTACATTCCCTAATGCCGATAACCCAAATACTATTTCTGAACAATCAGTAAATGAAAGCTACACACTTGAGCCTGTAGAAAAAACACAAGCAACCATGCTTGGTGGCCCTCGTGGAATGATAGGTGTTGTACTTAACGGCATTAAAATAGACGCCGGCACAGGCGGAAGTTGCGATGATTCAGGCACCTATTGTGATTTAGGCGACAACAGCGGTAATTGGAATATAGAAGCTTTAAGCCAAGACACGTTTAGTTTTGGAACAGACGACAACAATGCACACGTACAACCCGATGGCACATATCATTATCACGGTATGCCTGAAGGCTTTGTAACACTGCGAGGTGGCAATAGCTCCACTATGACTCTAATAGGCTGGGCAGCAGATGGCTTTCCTATATATGCACGTTACGGCTATGCAGACTCAAATGATGCAACTTCAGCGCTAACCGTAATGACCGGTAGCTACCAACACATAACATCTGTAAGCGCAAACCGCCCTTCTACCGATATAAACCCATTAGGTACATTTGCACAAGATTGGGAATACGTAGCAGGCTCTGGTGATTTAGATGAATGTAATGGCCGCGTTGGCGTAACACCTGAGTTTCCTGATGGGATATACCACTACTACGCAACAGACACTTATCCGTTTTTTCAACGCTGCGTTAAAGGCGAAGTTTAATTAGGAGTAAGTTATGCTTTATATGAAAAATTATCTGTTAAGTGTGACCACATTGGGCTTATTGAGCACATCAACATTAGCAAACGCGCATTTAATGGTTGCAGAGCACGGTACGCTGAATTTTGTTGATAATAACGTGTTTATTGTACTTTCAATCCCTATGTCAGCTTTTAAAGGGGTTGATGAAAACAAGGATGGCAAAGTGTCAATAATTGAGTTTAACGCTCATAAAAAGCTAATAACTAAGCGAATTAAAAAGAACGTTTATTTAGCGGATCATCAATATAAATTTACTATTGACGGACTTTTGCTAAACCCAGAAGCGTCTCATAAACATAAAAGCGACAATATAGACCAAGTAACCATTACTGGGCGCTACTCTTTGCCTAGTAAACTAACCAAAGTTAACTTTAACGTTAAGCTATTTAGTAACAATGAGCACAAGCAGCACTATCAAATTACAGCGACTAATAAAACGCAAAAGCTAACTCATCAATTTGAGCTATCACCAACGTCGCCCTTTAGTAAGGTGTTTTAAAAAATTAAATTTTTATTTTAAAGGTATTGTTTGTCCCTGAAAAAAAATGTTATATTTGTTTCATAGGATGCACCATAAATGATAAGGACTGTCATGTTTAATACTTCTACAAATACTAATACCCCATTAAAATTACTTGAGCGTATGCAAAATAGTAAAAATGACTTTAATATTGATTTTAAAGTCTCAGTATTCGACCAATTTGGTAATAAATACTCTGGTATTTTTGATTCATTAGATTCTAATTCAAGCCTCCTAACCTTGATTGATAGCTCAGATGATATTACTTTTTTCAACATGAAATACATCACTCATTTAATTCTGCACGATTCTAGTACCCACTCTAATTTCATTGCAGGAAACTTACCTCAAAAAAATAAAAATAATAAAGAGCTAATTAACATAGATGAGAAAACAGATTTAATAAAAGAAATGTTAAACAAAAACTACTCTTTAGAATTTGAATTTAAATATGATGGATTCGATAAGATAAATAAAACTGAAACAGAAAACATTTCAACTTTGTTAGATTTTTTAACTGAAAATATAAAAGATTTAGCTAGTGATGATTTTTTTATGTCTTCACTAAAAAAAGTAAAAGAGTTTCATTTTCATGATAAAAAAGATGTTAAATTTTCTATGAGACTTTCTGGAGCAGAAATTTACATTACTATGGATTTTAATCAACAACTACCGAAAAACATTAATAACTTAATAGAGAAAGGTTTCAATAAAGTATTGTAACCAATTATATATTTTAACCTGTCAAATATAAAGGAATGACAATGGGACTTAAAGAGAAAAGAGCTGCAAGAGAATTTCAAGAAAATCGTCTAGATTCTTTGAAAAAACAAATTTTTAAAGCAGCTAAATTTGAATTCGAAATCGATGTTAACTGGGATACGATTGCTATAGATGATTACGCTCATTTATTTGATCAAACTTGGCCTTTGGTATACTTTGAGCCAACTATCAAAGCTTTCAAAGAGTTATGCTCGGATGACTTGTCTCAAGAAGCTATTCAAGAAGATTTGAAAAAAATAATTATACAAAATTACGGTGATGTACATAACGCAAACAACTTTGCTACTTATAATAAAGGTGTACTGACATTAAACCACTCTCCAATTTTGAATGCGGCCAATCAAGTAGATGATCGCGCATATTCTATTCAAAATGCTATAGAAAAAGAGCTATAATTAAGTTTGTATAAGAGGTGTTACTTAACACCTCTTATTTTCGGATTTTTAGGAAAGTAATGCTCTTGTTGCTGCTCACATAAACTAAACTCACGGGTGTTTTTATATGGCAACTTCATAAAGCCCGCAACACCCACGTCCGTAATATTTACCGCGTATTGCATTAGTTTATTTAGCAAACGTTTAAACTCAACCTCTTTGCTCGAATCGAGTAAGCGGTAGTAATGGTGAATCTTCATTCTGTCCGGCAGTGCTTCAAAAATAATACACCCCGTATGATGAATTTGGTTAAGCTCAAATACGCATTTAATAACTTTTTTAGGTAGCTGTAGTTGCTCATCAGGGTCTTTACCGTCTTCAAAGTATGAATGCGGGCGGGTTATGTCGTTTGCTTTCATGCTTACAACTTCGTATTCAAGCTCTGGTAGGCTATCAAACTTAAATGCACCGGTGCCATCTCGCTCTAACTGAATAGTTTTACGGGCATCAAACAAACAACACTTAAATAACCCTTTTTGATTAATCGCTTGCGCAAGCATCACTGTGTTATTAATCGCATCACTAAACGCATCACCCAATGATTCGTCATGCATAATTAAAGATGATTCAACAAACATTGACTCATCCTTCCAATGAAAACTAAGCCCACCTACTACAGGGTACTTAGCTAATCGGCTTATTGATGCTAAAAATGCTTTTTCGGTATCGCCTGTATCAAACAAAAACTCTTTATAATAGCGGTCAAGTTGCGCGTCGTTTATATCTAGTAATTGCTGGTTATGATCGGCTTGGCGTAAAAACTGTTTTCGTGAACTATACACAACCGTATCTGGCTGCTCATCGCTACCATACCAAAAAGGAATATCTGCTTTTTTTTGTTTTTTAGCAAACTCAGGTAAATACGCTTTCGCCATAGTTGTAATGTTACGCATAAAGTAATCACCAGCACCATCACGTAAGGCCTTACTTTTTGACAACATGCCATCAATCACCTTAGCCAGCTCTTTTGGGAGCCCTAAGCTGCTTGCAGGGATGGCTTGCGCACCAAAGCGGCACGACTGCGCCGACGCTAGCGCATATAACGTAGCGGCTACACCTTGTTCGTCAAATCGTGGGGATGATTGCTCCCCCGACATTTGCGCTTCACCAATAAAGTATACATCGCCCATACGGGCATTCGTTGTGCTTAAATCGCCCGACATTAAATCCATAAAGTTACTGGCAACAGGGTTACCATCACTATCGAGCTGTGCATACACAGAGCTGCCCCAATCCACTAACGAAAGCGCATTAGTGTTTGCATCCCAAACAAGGTTTGAAGGTTTTATATCTCCATGCACTATAGGTTGTGGGCTAACGCCGTTTTTGTGACTACGTAAATCAATTAATACATTACGTAACCTAACAGCTAGCGCCATTATTTGCGCGGCACTAAAGCGCCCTGTTTTAAGCGATACTTTTTCAAGGTCCTCTCCAATGGCGCGTGCCATCATTAAAATCCCTTGTTTTTTAATACGTTCAAAAGCATAAAAGGTAGGCACTAAGGGGTTATTAATTTGCGAAAGCATATACGCTTCGTCTTCTAGTCGGTCACGCACACTTTGGGCAAGAGTAATACGCGAAAATTTAAACACCCAAGGTAATCCGTTATCGTCATCTCCTGCAAACACAAAACCAAAAGCACCCGAGCCAATCATTTCAACGTTTTTATAACCCAACACTGTTAACTGCTTAATACAAATATTAAGCCACTGGCGGTGTTTTTTAGCATCATGATGCGATAGCAAATAAACAGATTGCTCTTCGTTAATATAAAAATTGCGGATTTCTTTGGCTTTCAATGCGGGCTCTCTATTTTGTTAGTGTTATGTAGTCATTTAAAGCACTCGATTATTAGTTTTATGTAATAAGATTACAATAGCGTGCGGCGTAGTTTTTAAGTTACCCATCTTTACTCACCCCTAAATAATTACAAATAACCAACAAATGTTGCATCCAATAAATTATCTAAGCCGTATTTAACATAGCTGCATTAATAACAAATACATTAGATAGGGATTTTAGTCATGAGAACATTAGCAATTTTAGCGCTAGGCACTTTGTATAGTGGTTATAGCTATGCAAACATAGAAAAGTTAACCGTTTATGGTCACAGAGATGGGCTAATTGGTGAGTCAATCAGCGCATCTAGCGGTATTATTGGTCAAGGTGAAATTCAGCAGCGCCCAATGTTAAGAAGCGCCGAAATGTTAGAGTTAATCCCAGGTATGGCGGTCACTCAACATAGCGGCTCTGGTAAAGCTAATCAGTACTTTATTAGGGGGTTTAATTTAGATCACGGCACCGACTTTGCCACCAGCATAGATGGCATGCCAATTAATATGCGCAGCCATGGCCACGGACAAGGTTACACCGACCTAAACTTTATAATCCCTGAGTCTATTTCAACTATTAACTATCAAAAAGGCTCATATAGCGCAAGCCAAGGTGACTTTTCAACCGCTGGTAGTGCTCAATTTCAACTTGCTGATAACCTAAAACATCACCAAGTAGAACTCAGCATAGGAGAAGATAATTATAAACGCGCTGTTGTACTAGGATCTACTAACATTGCAACAGGTAAGCTCATTGCAGCGGCAGAATGGCAAGGCTATGACGGCCCATGGGATGATATAAACGAAGATGTAAATAAAAAGAATGCCCTACTGCGCTATGTTGGTAAAGCTTTTGATGGTGACTTATCAATAAGTGCCATGGCATACGACAATACATGGAATTCAGCAGATCAAATTCCACAGCGCGCTATATCACAAAATTTAATTACTCAATTAGGCTCTCTTGACACCACACTTGGCGGTAGCTCTAGCCGTTATAGCTTATCGAGTAACTGGCAGGGCGAGCATATAAAAGCCAGCGCTTATGTAATTAATTACGATTTAAACCTGTATTCTAATTTTAGTTATTCTTTAAATGATCCAATTAATGGCGATCAGTTTAATCAGCAAGATAGCCGAAATATTTATGGAACAGATATAAGCTACCAGTTTGAAACCAAAACATCAGATATAAACATACAACATACCGTAGGTATTGAGCTTCGCCACGACGACATAGATAACGTAGGGCTTTATAACACACAAGCAAGAGAGCGACTTAGTACGGTTAGGCAAGATGAACTAAAGCAAACGAGCTACTCAAGCTTTTGGGAGTCTAAACTTTTACTTACTCCAAAACTTGAAGCAACCGTTGGCGTTAGGTACGACTATTTTGATACAAACGTGACTAGTATTACCGCCGTAAATTCAGGAAAAGCAAAGGATGATTTAGTAAGTTTTAAAGGGAGTTTAAATTACCGTTTTACAAATTTAGTAGCTGCATATGCTAATTGGGGACAATCTTTTCATTCAAATGATGCGCGCGGATCTACTATTAATATTGACCCTGTTACCGGTGAGCAAGCTGAGCAAGTTGACTTATTAGTTAAAAGTGAAGGCGCTGAAATAGGCGTCCGATTTGCTGATGAGCAAAAGTTTAATCTATCAGCTGCACTTTGGTGGCTAACACTCGACTCAGAGCTTTTATTTGTTGGCGATGCGGGTAACACAGAACCAAGTGATGCATCTAAGCGTTACGGATTAGAAATAAGCGCTTATTATTGGATTAACGACAGCTTTAGTATCGACGCAGAAACCTCGTTCACGCATTCACGTTTAGATATTAATGACAATAATGATTATATAGAAGGTGCTGTTCCGGTTGTTGCAAGTACAGGTTTAAATTGGCACTTAAGTGAGCAATGGCAGTCATCAGTTAGAGTTCGCCATATTGGCAAACGTACATTAACTAGCGATGGTGACGAGCGTTCGGAGCCTTTAACAGTAGTAAATAGCGCAATTAGCTATGAGCAGACTCACTGGAAAGTAAACTTTGAATTACTTAACTTATTTAATAGCACCGACCACGATATAGATTACTATTATGCATCGCGTTTACCTGGCGAATCAGCACAAGGCGTTGAAGATAACCACTTTCATCCAATAGAGCCAAGAACAGCGCGACTAACATTAAGCTTGTTATTTTAGTATTCATTGAGATTTACAGGGGTACTGTATATAAAAACAGTGCCACTGTAAAACATACCCTTAGCCAATAAGTATCTTAGTAATTAATCCGATGCCTCAACAAGCTGGCTGATGTTACTCAACAATGCGAAGTTGATTTATTGAGTTAACAGCAACATGTGTTTGATAGTAATATTTATTGGTTTTTCTGCCTTTACTTAAAAAATCGATAGTTACTCGCTTCGCTTCACCTGTTACTTCAATTGTTTTACCAATAAAAAATGTGTTGGCTGATCGTCCGTATTTTTCTGTGAGTTTAGCAGCTACGTTTGAATCAATTGAAATTGTAATAGCACGTCGATCACGATAGTCAGCTTCGGTATTTAAAAATACGTCACCGAACTGAGAGCCTGTAGTTTTAATATAAAACTTAAATGTACCGCTAACACCTTGTGGCGCGCTCTGCTCCGATAGAGCTATTAAATTCATATTAGCAGTAGTCCCTTCGCCTAGCGCCGGTAAGTTTTGTACAGAGCTGCAAGCACTAAGTGTTAATACACTTAAAAGAGTAAGGTATTTCAAGATATAACATCCTTTTTTATAAGTAGATGTTAATATTAACATTTATATATTTTAAGTTTCTATAAAAGAAACAAAATTAGCCCAATCAAGGGCTAAATTTGTTATATTTTAAAAGTATTCGTTATGGGGCATTTCGCTGCGATGGATTTGATTTAAAGCTTTTTAGCATCTGCTCAGGATCTTCAACGCCACTCTGATTTTTAGCCGCTTGCGCCCACCAAACCAATTGCCCAAAAGTACGGTGAAAATAATTAAACCACGATGACTGCTCTTCACCAGCTTGCACAGAGCCATTATCATTAAATACTTCTTGTGCTTTTGGTACGTGGATCATTGCTGATACAGGTAAGCAGCCAAGCTCTGATAAAAACGAGCGCATACTAATTGCCGCTCTGAGTCCACCCCACTGCCCAGCAGAGTAAGTAACAATAGCACTGGGCTTATATGAAAATAGTGAGCTACCAAAGTGATTAAGTAAGTCAGCGAGAGCTGGGCTCATACTGTGATTATATTCAGGGCTAACCATTACATATCCATCAGCCGCTTTAATTTTATCAGCTAAAGTATTTAGCATTGAAGGCGCCTTACCTTGAGCATAGGCAAAATGTGGTTTAAAAACTTGATCACTTGGGTAATCAAGTGCATCTATAAGCTCAAACTCATGTTCGGAGAATTGCTCGTTTAAGCACTCCATGCAGGCTTTAGACACTCTCTCACCTAAGCGAGCAGGTTTTGGTGGCGTGCTGTTACGCACTGTCCCTAAAAACACTAAAAACTTCATATGTAATCCTCATA
Source organism: Pseudoalteromonas sp. SR41-1 (assembly GCF_014164015.1). NCBI lineage: Bacteria > Pseudomonadati > Pseudomonadota > Gammaproteobacteria > Alteromonadales > Pseudoalteromonadaceae > Pseudoalteromonas > Pseudoalteromonas sp. SR41-1. The sequence goes on along the minus strand of NZ_JACJEK010000019.1, from coordinate 8,323 downwards.
TGTAATCCTCATATGTATTTGAATAACATCTAAACACTAACACTTTTAGCTTATGTGTATTACACATATCCGTTTTTATTAATTTTGAACACTAATAATTAAATTTAAAACTGCGCTTTAGCAACCACACACTGTTAAAGGTTTTTTATCATGTGCTTATTTTGTCGTTCTCCATACTTTTTGCACATTTAGCCAGTAATATGCCACAGTATAAGTACACCAAAACCTATACTGAAAAGGATACAAGTAATGGGCTCAAATAATTACAGCGCGTTTGCAATCATTATTACCGCAACAGTTTTAACTCTAAGTGGCTGCGACGACTCACCAACTAATAAAAATACTAAGCAAGTTAGTAGCTCCCTTAGTGAAGTACAAAAAACGAATCAAACAATAAATTTATCTATGTTTAAAAAAGGGGCCTTTTTATCTGAGCCTAACATTGTTGATTGCGAAACGGCGCAAGGAACTAAAACTAAGTGTTATGAGTTAATTACATCAGGCGCACCTGCAGGTAGAGAGCCGGGTCCATTTTGCCCGCGCACATCGACCGATGGCGCTGATGTAACTGGCAGTTGGTTTAGTAAAGAAGGTACTGGTGATTTAGTTGATTTAACAGGCCAATTTGTCCTAAAGCTTGATGAATACTACGGCGATGAAAAGTGGGTACTTTACGACACTAAAACAAATGAAATTAGGTATACAGCTACAAAAAAGTCTTGCGCTGGTGCAGCTCGCCCTGATGTTGAAGAGCAATATAAACAAAATTGTATTGAGTGTGAACTTTCGTATTTAGAAGATAATTTTTCATTAACGTATTTAATTCCTGTTACACCTATTCCAGCATCTGATACTGGCCGATTAAGAACAGTAGGTATAGCACTAGACGGTACTGAGCTATCAGGGCCTGCTCCAATTAATGCAATTTTAGAGAGCTATACCATTGCGGCATTTGATGATTGTGGTGGCCATATAAATTTACACCAAGGTTATCACTATCACTCTACCACTGGTTGTACTGACTCAGCTGCTACAGAAGGTGGACATGCACCTCTTATAGGTTATGCAATAGACGGTTATGGTATTTATGCAATGCGTGATACAAGCGGTAAAGAAGAGTCACTTGATGAATGCCGAGGTAATACAGATGAAGTAAGGGGTTATCACTACCACGCAGCCAGTCCTAGTGAAAATATGTTTATAGGGTGCCTACATGGAGAATCAGTTAGGCCTGCAGGTGGGCCACCAGGTGATCACAACGGTCCACCGCCAGGCCATGATCTTGAAAAACATTAAAAAGGAGTTGTTATGTTTATAAAAAGTAGTTGTTTAAGCGTGTTTGGTATGGCTTTACTTGCAGCACCCACATTTTTAAATGCTCATGCAGGGCCGTTAAATGGTGTTGCAGTTAAAGCTTGCGCAGATAAAGTAAAATCTCAATCATGTAAATACGAAGGCGGCCATAACGATTTATATATTGGCAGCTGCCAGTATATGGCTGATGATTTAATGTGTGTACGAAGCCAGCCGATTCAAAAAATTGATAATGGAATTTCCGCCCCTATAAAAAGCCACACTCACGAAAAAGAAAAGAGTGATTTAAAAACCAACGTTAATAAAGCTATGTAAATTTAGGGCTAATTTTTATTGATAAACTCTTAATAAGCAGCACAACCATTTTATTGTGCTGCTAACTTTTAACGATATAGATAGCTCAGACCAATACCACTCCAAAACACGTTTTTTAAGGTTTGATCACCCACAAAGCGCTCAGCATTTTTATTAATTGCCATGGTGTAGCTAGTATATGCGTATACTTCAAGCTGCTTAATAACTTGATACGATACGTTAGCTGTAAGCTTAAGGTTGTTGATACCATTATGGCCATCACTTACATAACCTGCATTAAACCCTAGCCCCGTTTGAAAATCGATATTAACAGCTTCATTTATCTCGTAGCCTTTATTTATCGTAAGCTCTATAAATGTGCCTTGAGAATCAAACGAATAATATGCGCTGCTAGTGAGCTGAAATTTATCATCGTAAAAATACGAAAAATCTAAGCTAACCTCATTGTCGAGAGCATTAGAGGTATTTTCACGCGATCTTAAATGGTTGTAACCAATAAACATATCAACGGTATTAAATAACTGAGTTGCATAAATAGCATTTAAGTTAAACTCGGTATAATCGCTATCAACACCCGTTGCAACCCAAGGAATAATAGCTATTTCATTATAATTGAATTCAGTTGCGATTGAGGCAATACCTTTACCCGCTAAATTGTCACGGCCCTCACTTACATATCGACTTTCCCAAAGTGGATGCACATGAAAATCAAAACCGTCATCAACATAAGCTGTACTTGCCTCATCTAGCTTAATATTTCCGCCAACACCTAATTCAGGCTCAAGTGCATGAACGTCTTGGGCCTGCACTTTAGCTAAAAGAGATGCACAAATAAGAGCTGCAAGCAAAGTACTCAATAACGTTTTATTCATTTATAGATACCTAAAGCCAAAATATATGCGCGTAAAAAATAGTCGCACATAGTATTTCGCAATATAAAAATAAGCTATCAGTATTTAATAATTTGAATTTAAAAAATCAGGAAATCTAGCATTCATACATTTTTTATTCGCCACCATTTAAGGGTACCAAATAAGTAGAATGACCCATAAATGCAGCAGATTATCGAGCTTATAATCCAAAATTGAATAGAATTCTGATGAACGATTTGGCTTGAAGTTAAAAAAGGAATGATTAAACCCGCAATACCTCGTATTAAATACATTGCGGTTATTAATACGAGCGCAGTTTTTAAAAGTGGCAGTTTTAAAATGACGCCCGCACCAGAGAGCGCATAAAGGCCCCAAATAGCAATAATAACTGAAATAGCTAAAGTTACATAAGTAGGATACATACTACCCTGCTCTGCCATTTGAGCCATTTGCTCACCAGCACCCAAAAGGCGATACCAGTCAGGCCCTCCAAAAACACAGGCTACATGTAAAAGTGATGCTATAAAGCTTAAAATGCCTGCTGTAAATAATGTATTATTATTCATGTAATTATAATTTAATGACTCATGTAGGCAACGAAGCCAATTAATAGCACGTAAAAGCTAAACCCGAGCATACAAATTAAATAAACATTTTTGGCTTTATTCGCCTTAAACGATACGTAATCGGTAATATCACTTTTAAACTTACCAAAGGTAGCTATTTTTAAAATAGTACAACCTGTTGAGTAAATTAAAAAACCTAAAATAGTCTCTACCATTAACCAAATAAACAGATCAAATGCAAAACTCATATCGTTCATCCAATAAACACTTTAAAAATAGCCTATCAAATATTTATTCGATTACAAACTTATTACCATCATTAAGGTGTAACAGTAAATTTCGTTAAACCTATTAACTGACCTGATTCGGTGACTACTTTTACTTGCCACTTACCAACAGAGTCTTTAGGAAAGTTTACTTTGTGTGTCCACGCTCTATAACCTAGTTCTCTCCCACCGTTTATATTTAACGTGATCCGATCAACTTCTTTTTTATTATGAAGCCACACATGAAATATTTTTTCGTTTAAGCCTCTTGGTGCTTTAACAGCAGTCCAACTATATAAACCTTGATGGTGCAGCGTATAAGAATCTAACTGTTTAATACTCCCTACTGGCTTTTTATGTTGTAAATCAACTTCATGAGCTAACGTAATATCGGTTAATCGCAGTGCTGCAGGAGGCACATAGCTTCTTAATTGCCACACTGCTGTGCTTAAAGCACATAAAATCAATACAAGAATAGGAAAACGCCACCAGCGAGCATTAGGCATTAAATTGTTTAAACTCGGAAGAGTAACCACTATAGCAGTTACAAGTGCGGCAGCTAAACTTTGGCTCGTTGTAAGGTTTAACAAAATAGGTAACGTAACAAGTAAAACAACAAATAAAGCAAAGTTATGAAACACGCTAAATAGCGTGCGGTTTCTAGCCAGTTTTTTATAATAAAAGGGATCGATAACCGATATAACTGCACACAAAGCAATAAGGGAAGTAAAAATTGCTTGAGGATGATCCCACTGCGTAACCGCTAAAAAAAATGGCAACGCAAAAAATAGACTTTCTTGTTGCACCATTTGTAGCGCAAAACGCATTACATTAGGCGATACCGCTACACCAAACTTTTCTTCTACTTTATCACGCAGCCAATTATCAATAATTAGCCACAACCAACTAATAAGTAAAAATATTGCAATAAATTGCGAAAAAGACTCTTTTCTATCTACAAGTACAAAGCTAGCAACGCCCGACAAAAACGCCAACACAGCCAATAATCCAGGCCGCTTTTGCATCGCGCTTATAAATTTAGCGATTATATTTTTACAGTAATCCATGTATGAGTGTTTCCGTACGGGTACGTACTTTATTATTTTTATTCAGAGTATGATTAGTTTAACCAAGTTTAAATGAACAACAGATAGATGAATGGATTTAAACGCCCCATTTAACAGTAAATCAAACTAACCATTTTAATTAAATAAAAGCCCGGCATAGCGCGTCATTGGTACGTTTATTAATTTTTGTAACGCGTGAGCCTTAGCAAGTAATTCGTCTTCACTAAGTGCAGGCATTTTATTGTTAAAAGCGAACACAATTTTATTACCGCCTTCAATAATAAAACTAAGAATCTTTCCTGCAAATTCTTTCTCAAGTAGTTGATCAAACACTTCCCTTTGCCCAATTTTGGTATGGCAAATATTAAGTACTAAAACACCATCAAAAGTGAGCGTATTTTTACAATCACGTAAGTAGGATGATTGCACCTGATCTGACTCCATCCCTTCTGAGCTGTATAAATCAGAAAAAATAACATCCGTTTTTATCTGCGTGTTTTTCATGTAGTTTGCCGCATCATCAATGTGAATAAACAAACGTTCTGACACAGGCAGTTCAAAATATTTTATAGCCATTTCAGCAACGGCTTTACGGTATTCAACGGTATGTATAGTTAGTGCAGGAAACGCATGATAAAGACTTTTTGCGATAGAGCCCGCCCCAAGTCCCATTATCATCGCGGTTTTTAAATTTGGTATAAAAAAAAGCGCAGCCATCATAGCTTGCGTATAAGCTAAGCTTAACCCATTAATATTATTTAATTTAATACAGCTTTGATAAATTTTTCCGTCAAAGCTGAGAATAAGATTCTTTTTTGTTTGATATACATAAACAGGGCCATGCTCATCAATAGTTGATGCAATACAAGTGCCTTTGATATCCACGAATACTCAATAGGTGAGGTGATGAAAAACGAGTATAACTTACTTAACGTACTGCCATGGCTATTAATATGATTTATAGCCTTTTATTAATTTACAGGCATTTATATACGTACTCAGAAAAGTCGGTTTATCTTTTGAGATTAGATTAGCTAAGGTATCTACTTATATAGCTAGCTGGAACTTACCCGTGACGACATTTATTATAAACAGCGATGCAATATGCTAAAAACCAACTAATACACTGATATAGCTACAAAAAAACTCTTTGAATATTCCTCATGTTTAACATGAATAAAGTACACATCAACACAAAGGAAGTCTAAACGGCTAAACATCCATCCTTTATTTTTATCGATTTATGCCTTTTTTTCGTCAATTACTACGTAATCGCATCTAACAATAATGTGTAATGAATATGACTCATGTTTTATGTGAAATTAAACCGTTTTTCTTCATATACCAATCAACGTATAAATTACTCATCCCTTAGCGCTAAACACTATTGCTAACAACTTAAAGCTGCTGAATACCTAAACCAGCTAAGCCAGCTAAGTAAGTTGCAAGGTTAATAAAGCGCAAAGCATCAATCAGGTTTAAATTATAAAATTGGATATAAACACGATGAAAAAAGATTTTACATTTAATATAAAGAGCGTTTCACTCGACGAAAATTATCATCCATCAACTAATACGCGTATCACAACCAACTTTGCTAATTTAGCCAGAGGTGAATACCGCAAAGCAAACTTGCGTAACGCCTTAAACATGATTAACAACCGTTTTAATGCCCTAGCCCATTGGGATAACACCAAAGGTGAGCGTTATGCTGTTGAGCTTGAAATTGTGTCTGTTGAGATAGGTATTGAAGACGGCGGCGAAAGCTTCCCATCAATCGAAATATTAAAAACAAATATTGTTGATCATAAAACTAATAAGCGCATTGAAGGCATTGTAGGAAACAACTTTTCATCGTATGTGCGCGACTACGATTTTAGCGTACTCCTACAAGAGCACAATAAAGGCAAGCCTCAATTTAGTATTCCTGATGACTTTGGGATTTTACATGGCAAGCTATTTCAGTCATTTGTAAATTCGGATACATATAAACAAAACTTTAAAAAACCACCGGTTATATGCCTAAGTGTGTCAGATAACAAAACCTACAACCGCACTGAAAACCAACACCCGGTACTTGGCGTTGAGTACGAACCAAATGAATCGTCTTTAACTGAGCAATACTTCAAAAAAATGGGCTTACAGGTACGTTATTTTATGCCACCAAATAGTGCCGCGCCTTTAGCATTGTTTTTCTTTGGTGATTTACTTAATGATTACAGCAATCTTGAGCTTATAAGCACCATTAGTACGATGGAAACGTTTCAAAAAATCTACAGACCAGAGATTTATAATGCCAACGCAACAGCGGGTAAATCATATAAACCAAACTTAAAAAACTTGGACCACTCACTAACGCAAATTGTGTATGACCGAGAAGAGCGCGGCAAGTTAGCCAGTGAGCAAGGCAAGTTTGCACAAGAGCATTTTATCAAGCCGTACCAAAGAGTTCTTGAGCAATTCTCTACTCGCTATCTGTCATAACAACTAATAGCAACAACCAGTAATAACGCGCTTAACAATACGTTTAATAATTAACTAAAATATACGGCATTATTTATTATGAAAAAATTACTACCTACATCTACCGCAGGCAGTTTACCTAAGCCTTTATGGCTTGCAGAGCCAGAAACACTTTGGTCACCTTGGAAATTACAAGGTGATGAATTAACCCAAGGAAAACACGACGCCCTACGTTTGTCATTATTCGACCAACAACAAGCAGGTATTGATATTGTTAGCGATGGTGAGCAAACAAGGCAGCATTTTGTAACTACATTTATAGAGCACCTAAACGGTGTTGACTTTGAAAAACGTAAAACAGTAAAAATTCGTGACCGATACGACGCAAGCGTGCCTACAGTTGTTGGCCCTGTTAGCCGTCAAAAGTCTGTGTTTGTTGAAGACGCTAAATTTTTACGCCAGCAAACCAAGCAACCAATAAAATGGGCATTGCCAGGCCCAATGACAATGATTGACACGCTTTACGACGATCATTATAAAAGCCGCGAAAAACTAGCGTGGGAATTTGCCATAATTCTAAATCAAGAAGCAAAAGAGTTAGAAGCCGCAGGCGTTGATATTATTCAATTTGACGAGCCCGCGTTTAATGTATTTTTTGATGAAGTAAACGACTGGGGAATTGCCTGTTTAGAGCGCGCAATTGAAGGGCTCAAATGCGAAACCGCCGTGCATATTTGCTATGGCTACGGCATTAAAGCCAATACAGATTGGAAAAAAACACTAGGAAGCGAATGGCGCCAGTACGAAGAAGCATTCCCTAAGCTTCAGCAATCTAATATCGATATTATCTCATTAGAGTGCCATAACTCACATGTACCAATGGATTTACTAGAACTCATTCGCGGTAAAAAAGTAATGGTAGGCGCTATTGATGTAGCAAATCATACTATCGAAACGCCAGAGGAAGTAGCTAATACGCTACGTAAAGCACTCCAATTTGTAGATGCCGACAAACTCTACCCATGTACAAACTGCGGCATGGCTCCACTACCTCACCATATAGCTAACGGCAAATTAAATGCCTTGAGCGCAGGGGCAGAAATTATAAGAAAAGAATTACTAAAAGAGAATTAGAAAAGTAGCTATAAAATACAGATTGTAAACAATAACAGCTGCCGCACCATGCCATAGTAAAATCCATAAACATGGTGCGTTAGTTAAAATCTACTAACAAAATTTAGGTTAGATATTTAATTTTTTTATTATAAAGCTCCAACCTATTTTTTGAAAAATCGATAACTGCTTGGTATTGAGTAAAAAAGGAAGAGCCTAACATGTGTGATTCATAGACATCATTTCACTTTTCGTAGTTGAAGATCACGCTGATAATTCGATAACTGAATGCGTTCATTTTCAGTTTCGTAGTTAGCGTGAACGTCTTCCCAAAGCGGTGTTTTTTC
>NZ_JACJEK010000018.1:0-102557 GCF_014164015.1 Pseudoalteromonas sp. SR41-1 | reverse complement strand
GTACTTATGGCAAACTGATGTCTCAGGCATAGCAGTTGTGACTTATGTGGGTTGTGGTGATTTACATAAGATCATAAATTGCTGTGCCTGTCACGTTTTGGGGATTCGTCAGCCCTTCGGGCAGCACATGTTTGGTATTTATGCTGCGTTATCGCCTATTTATGGGGAATAACCACACTACATAGGCTCTGCCTTGCCTAAAAACCAAACATACTGCTGCAAATTCACCCACCAATGATCAACACGCCCTAATAAGTTATTTTATTAATTATAAGCTGTAGCTTAAGTTAATGTAGCCAAAGCGGCCAATGTTGTCGTAACTTGCGCTGCCCGCGCTTGTACCACGTGAACCGTACGGAAGTTTACGATTAAATACGTTATCAACACCTACTTTAACGCCTAAACCGCTATCGAAGTTGTAACCAACAGTCATATCGGTAATAAAGTATTTACCGTAAGACATTTGATTACTTGGGTTCGGGTTATTTTCAAGCTCAACATTTGTATATAAATCTACTTCACTTAAAAAGCGTGTTTCAACTGTTGAGAAAAAGTTATCCATAACATAACTTACAGATAAGTTAGTTTGCCACTTAGCTTCACCTGTAGTACCTGCGTATTCAATGTAGTTACTAGGGTCGTCTTGGAACGGGTAATCTTTACGTTCAATTAAGTAAGTACCAATTAAGCGGGTTTTAAAGCTACCTTCAAGCGCGTCAAAGTCGTAACCTAGTTCAAAATCTATCCCTGATGCTTTTTGGCCGGCAACATTTAATACAGAGTTTTGTATTAAAGTAATTTCACCATTAGCATTACGTGTAATTAAGTTACAGTACTGATTGTTTATACCTGTTGCGCTATCAACACAGCGATCAAGAATGTCTTGCGCGTCGATTGTGTCAATCGCATCTTCAAGTTCAATTTCCCAGTAATCAATAGTAAGCAGCGCGTTTTCTAGAAACTCTGGTTGGTAAACAATGCCTACAGTTGTACTTGTTGACTCTTCACCTTTTACATCACGGTTACCGCTAGTTAAACCATCTAATGAGGCTGCATCGTAACCTGAGTTAAAGTCACTCGCTACACCTAATGCGGCACAGTTTGCAGTACGTGTTGCACCGTTTGATAAGTCACCTAGGTTGTCGGCGCGACACGGGTCGTCTACATTGTAGAAAGTTTGACTTGCTGCCCCAAATACTTCACTAATGTTTGGCGCACGAAGTGCTGCAGATTGAGTTACACGTACACGTAGCTCATCATTTACAGTCCAATCAAGGCCAAGTTTCCAGCTAGTTGCTTCGCCAATCGTACTGTAGTCAGCATGACGTACTGCAGTATCAAACACTAAATCTTGAATAAGCGGTAAGTCAGTTAAAATTGGCATCGTCGCTTCAAAAAATACTTCGCGTACGTTGAACGAGCCTTTATCTTCGCCCAGTGCGTTAAAGAAAGTACCTTCTGCGTTATCTGGCTCTTTAGTTTCGCTTTCTTCTTTACGGTACTCGGCACCAAATGCAATACCTACATAACCTGCTGGTAATTCAAAAATAGCGCCATTAGCAAGTGAGCCAGAAACAACTGTTTGCTTAATTGTTGAAGTACCAATTGATACCGTATTTATGTAATCAATAGCTTGTTGAGATGGTGCGCCAAAACCCATAATATTTACAGGTACACATCCGTCAGCTTGCGCAGCAGCGCTACGACATACTACGTTGCCATTTGTATCTTCAACGGCATCAAGTGCATTAAAGTAGTTGGCTAAAATCATGTTAGCGCCGTTTTCACGCTCTAGATCTGTTTGGCCGTATACAACTGACGTATCTAATTCCCAATCTTCTAAAACAGTCCCTTTTAAGCCGGTAACAAAACGCGTTGTTTCACGCGTATTGTTTTCAATGCGGCGGCCAAGGTCACTCATCATGCGGTTAACCATGATTGAATCAACACCTTCCTCTTGCATACGTGCTTTGATGGCTGGGTCTAGGTAAGGGTTATCAATGTTAATGCTGTTGTCGCTGTCAAAAAAGAAAAACGCAGGTTGACCTATGCTTTCGCCTTGGCTGTTTACGTATTTTGCATCAAAGTAGACGTTTAAATCGTCGGTCACATCGTAGTTAACTTTAAAGTTTACGTTGTAACGTTCAAACTCAGGTTGTATTTCTTCAAATTGGCCTAAGTTAAAAAAGTCACATTCTGCACATGAATATGGATCTGCGTTATTGCCTATGTATAAATCACGTGCGCTGCTATCAGGGTTAAAGCTATTAATATACTTAGTTGGATCTTCAAGTGCATAAACACCTGAATCATTGATGGCGTAATAACCCGCATTAGGTGTTAAAATATCATCAGGAAAGTCAGCACTATTTTTGTTTTCATCCGTTTGGGCTTGGTTAGGTAAGCTGCTAAAAGATGTGCTAGTCCAAGGGTGGTCAAGTGCATTTAATGAATCTTGGCCAGAGTACTCAATAGCAAAAGCTGCATTACCACGGCCGTTATCAAAATTAGAGCCATACGAGAACGTCGCTTTTTCGTTGTTGTAGCTGTTTAAATCGGCAAAACCTCGGGTAACACTAAAATCCATACCTTCAATGTTGTCTTTTAGTATAAAATTTACAACACCTGTTACCGCGTCAGCTCCATATACAGCGGATGCACCACCAGTGATAATTTCTACACGCTCAACCCATACACTTGGAATAGTATTGGTATCTACAGCTTGAGAACCTGCAGAGCTTGATACATGACGCTTACCATTTACAAGTACCAAAGTACGGTCTGTACCCATGTTACGTAAATCAAGAATATTTAAACCAGCAGTACCAATAAAACGGCCTGAGTTAGCCATAGAATATGTATTGCCAAGTGCTGGTAAATTGTTTAGCGCTTCACCAATGTTTACAGCGCCAGTATTAATTAGCTGCTCGCCGCTTATAACTGTTACTGGTGCAGGTGCAATAGCACCTTCACGTAAAATACGTGAACCCGTTACTTCAACACGTTCAATTTTTGTTGCTTGCTCATCTTGTGCAAGCACAGAATTACTTGCTGTTGCAGCAGCAGTAATTAATGCACATTTAATGCTAGTAGAAAGTAAGTTATGACGTTTCATTTGATTCCCAGAGAACATTTTATAGTAATTAAATACAATGTAGTTTTTAGCCAAATACAGTGTGTATTTGGGTAAATCCCTATAACTTTTTTTATGAGGGCGGCGATTATTGCATGCTGATTATTTTATTAAAAGGAACTAACTCACTGTAAAATAAGCAACTTGAAATAACCTTAAGAACTTTTGTTGTGTTTTTCGGTATTAATTGAGGAGGTTCTTTTAAAGATTAATCTAGGGGTTTTTACATTTGGTTTTTCTTATGTGTCTTAGTTATTAACATTGGTTTTTCTTTGTTAAATTTTCAGTTGTTTTTTAAGTCAATTTTTTGCAGTTTATAATTATTCACATATAAATTTTTATTTATATGAAGTTGCCAGTGAGTGTTATATGTACATATTTGTAAAGTTTATGTGTGTTATTGCTCTTTTAAAGCGATTTTTATTAGGTGTTTTTTATTCAAAAAAATCGTAATTTGAATATTTTTCACTATTGCGGCTTTAAAATGATTAATTTGTAAACCCCCTTTACAGTTCAAAGTACTCATAACAGCTCGTAAAGTTACTTTGTTACGTAAACTTGATACAATTTAGGTGTTTTTAATTAATAGGTTTGACCATGAAGTATTTAGTTATTATTTTTACCTTTGCGTTTAGTTCAATGTCTTTTGCGCAGCAAGAAGTCGATCTTGAAGTAAATATGAAAAACACGGGTCTTGCATATAAACAAGCGGTGCAGGCAACCCAACTTAGTGAATTTAATACTGCGATTGATGAATTTATAAAGCTGGTTAAAGTGAGTAAAACAGGTAAGTTTTACAAGAAACCAGAACAGTCATTGCAGGGCCTTGATAAAGTGATTGCCCAAGCTGAGCTTGCTAAAAAAGCAGCGAACGAGCAGGGTCTAAGTGCAGCAAAAGAACCGTTAAAAAATATAGATAATTTACGTAAAAAATATCATGAGCTACATGAGCCTCCAGGGTTCTTTGAATTACTGTTCGGTTCATAAACCTAAACTATATGTATCTTTAGTCGCTACTTTTAAGCTAACTGCGTTAAAAGTATCTGCAGCAATAAATATAAGGAAACACAATGGAAATTTCAGTTTCAATGTTAGAAGGCCAAAAGCAAAGCGCTAAATTTGGCGACCTAGAAGTAATCAGCGATCAAAGTGTAAACGCTGGTGGCAACGCAGAGCATCCAGAACCGTTTGATTACTTTTTAGTAAGTATGGTTTTATGTGCAGGTTTTTATGCACGTAAATTTTGTGAGCAGCGTGATATTTCAACGCAAGGTATGACGCTTACTCAAAATAATGAAAATGTAGATGATAACGGTAAAAAGTTATTTTCAATTGAGATTAACCTACCAGACGGTTTTCCTGATAAATATAAAAAGGCGCTTATTGCAGCCGTTAATACCTGTACGGTAAAAAAAGTAATTCAGGCAGTGCCAGAGTTTTCAGTAGTGGTAAAATAATCCTCCCTAAATTAGGTAGCTTTAACAGGCTACCTAATTCTGTATAGTGCTCCACGGCTTAACTTATTTCTTTTTCATTCCTTGTACTGCTTTAAAGCGTGGGTTGTTTTTACAAATTACAAATACACGACCTTTGCGTTTTACAATTTGACACCCCGGGCGTTGCTTGGCGCTTTTTAGAGAGCTTAATACTTTCATACCTTTTCCTTTTTAACAGTTGATAAACTTTTAAAACGACGGTTAAACTGCGCAACACGGCCATCTGTAGCAACAGTTTTTTGCTTGCCTGTATAAAATGGGTGTGAGTCACTTGATACGTCAATAGGTACATATGGATAAGTATTACCGTCTATTTCTACTGTGCGGCTTGTTTTAATGGTTGAGCCAATAATAAAGTAAGAATCGGCAGCAGTATCGTGAAAAGCAACCACTTGGTAATCAGGATGAATATTTGGTTTCATAATACGCCTCAATAAATGATATGTGATAATGTATCATTTTAATTTAACGTATTTATTCTCTCATTGCAAATTATTTAAATGCTCCCCAAAAGGGGCGTAATTGCTGGCTATTTGTGCAAATAAATCAAAAAATAAGCACTTGAATTAAAAATGCTGGCTATTGGCGTTTAGGCTGTTATAACTATATTTAAGAGTTAAAACGTTAACAAATACGGTTATAAAGTTATTACAGAGGTTATGTATGAGTGACGCAACACAACAACAAGAACAAATTGACCAAGGGGTGATGGAAACCCTAAGAGAGCGCGACCACAGTACCTTGGCGCAACAAGTAAATCCGTTAACCTGCAACCACAATGATATTGTAGAGTTACTAGCAAGGTATATGGCACTTAGTGAGCAAGAAGATGATGAGCTGTTTGATACTTGGTTTGATAGCCTAACTAAAGAGCAACATACTGTTTTAAAAGTATTTGAAGTTTACCGTGGACAATATGAGCACCAAAATTAAAGTGTTTATTTTTGTAAGTATGCCAAATCCAGTGGTTATTTAAATAAAACTAAATAGCCACTACTACTTTTTAACTAGTAAGTAGTAATGTTGTATCAACCACTACTCCCACCTGTTTTCATCATAATTTTTTGCGGATTTAATCTTATCTTTATTTAGGTACGACTTACTGATATTCATAAGTATTTATTGCTATTTTAAGGTAATGTTCTAGTTTTAATAGACAGACTGTTTATAATTTAAATAAGTTTATGGGTTATATACTCGAAAATATTCGCTCCCATTTCGTAATTCATAAAACACTTAAAATTAATTGAGCTTTAATGATTAAACCTGAGATCCCAAGTAACGAAGCAGAGCGATTACATGCGTTAAAAACATTAAAAATTCTAGATACGTCTCATGAAGAGCGCTTTGATCGTGTTACTCGTATTGCCAAGCGTATGTTTAATGTTTCTATTTCATTGGTTACTTTGATTGACGAAGACCGCCAATGGTTTAAATCTAGGCAGGGGCTTGATGCGCCTGAGCTTCCTCGCGAAACCTCATTTTGTGGCCACACCATAAATCAAGACGAGTTATTAATAATCCCAGATACAGCTCAAGACGAAAGGTTTTTTGATAACCCCTTTGTTACAGGCGATCCTAAAGTACGCTTTTATGCAGGCTTTCCTTTAAAATTAAGGGAAGGAGTCATTATAGGCACTTTGTGCCTTGCCGATAATAAACCTAGACAACTCAATGATGAAGAAAAACAATTACTAAGAGATTTAGGCACGCTGGTTGAGCAAGAGATTCAATCAATTCAACTAGCCACAATTGATGAGTTAACAAGAATCTCTAATCGACGTGGCTTTTTAAACCTTGCCGAACATACGCTAAATGTATGTAGGCGAAACAAAGTATCAATGTCGTTTATATTGTTTGATCTTAATAAGTTTAAACAAATTAATGATGTTTATGGACACCACGAAGGTGATTTTGTATTGAATAAATTTGCGCAAATTATGCTTAGTTCATTTTGTGATTGTGAAGTAATAGGCAGACTTGGCGGAGATGAGTTTGTAGTAATGCTAAGTGATTTAGATGAAACAAAAGCTGAGTTTGTTTTACAAAGGTTTGCGGATGCAATTGCGCATGCCAATAATACCTTAAACAAGCCATACAAAATTGATTACAGTGTAGGAGTAACACACTTTAAACACGATACAGGTAAATCAGTTGAGGATATGATTCAAGATGCTGATGTTGCAATGTATCAGCAAAAAAAGCAGCAATCACTTTAGTAAGCTATTTAGTTTAATTGCTGCTTGAGCTTCATTTAACTTCCTCATGCTAGTACGAATCTTATAATATGCCGTTATTCACTATTGCAGTCATTTTTTGCAGCGGGTAATGCTAAAGACACATTTGGTTGCCAAATTCTGTTCCATATTTTATGAAGATTGTTTAAGTTTGGTCTTTGACTTATTTTTTCAAAGTTACCAATGCTCACTTCTGAATCATTTTTTTGACCCACTACAAAATTAAACACATAGTTGCGCTCCATACCCATACGTAAATCAGAAAGAACAATATTGCTTTGCTGTTGGCGCACCGAATAAAACCCTTTAGTAAACCACTGCAAGCGTTTTATAGCCCATTCATCGCTAATATTATTTAACAGTGAAGGCGTTGTTTGATAAGGCGTTAATGTAACATCGCTGGGCGCGTCAAATACTGATGCATAACCTTCGTAGTATTGTCCGTCAGACATTACAACAATACGCCACAGCAAAGTGGTTAGCGGCGCAGGCGTACTAACATAGGCATTTACTGATATTTGCCTGTTGTTGAGTGCAGTATTTACTTTGTCATCAATATTTACTTTTAAAATTAAAGCGCAGAATAAATACAGGCTACTTAAAACTAAGGCGGCTGCATTTATACGATAAGCCGTTGTTGCTTTTATTTTGGGTATTAGTGTACATATTACGCCAATTAATAAAGGAAGCGTGTAAGCGGGGTCAATAATAAACACACTAGAAACCGCAAAGGGGTACTCAGTAAAAGGCCAGAGTAGTTGTGTACCGTATACAGTTAGGCTGTCTAATAGGGCATGTGTAGATAAGCTTAAAAATACTAGCCAAAACCAGCGCACTTTATAAGCTTGCATTCCCGCGTGTACTTTTAATATTAGCCATACAATGAGCGGGCTAATTAATAAATGTATTAATAACGAATGGCTAAAGCCACGGTGGTAAGTAAATGCTTCTACAGAGCCGCCATAAGGCAAAAATACATCTAAATCAGGGAGAGTGCCTAAAATTGCTCCCCATAAAACGGCTTTTCGACCTATTTTATTGCCTAAAACCGCATAACCTACAGCACTGCCTAATGCTACCTGCGTTAAAGAATCCATTTTAATTAATACCTTTAATTACTACTTTTGTTATTTATACTTTTTTATTATTAAAAAGCGTCAAAAAATCATTTGAAATATTTAATAAGTATATTAATACCCAGAATTTATAAACTAAGCCTAGGCTTTATAAAATCTAAAAACGCCGTAATGCGAGACGATACCGCACTGTTTTTATAATACACGGCTTGTATAATTTCTCGGTTATTAGGTGAGCTAATTGCAGCGGGTAACACTTCAACTAATTTACCTGTTTTTAGATCATTGCCAATCATAAAGTGAGAAAGTAGCGCAACGCCTTGGTTTGCAATGCACAGCTGGCGCACTGTTTCACCGCTGCTTGCGCTAAGCGAAAACGTAAATAAAGCGGGTTTTACTAGCGGCCAGGTGTTTAATTTAGGGGAGTCACTAAAACCAATTAACTTATGATTTTGTAAGTCATCAATTTGCGCAATTGCTTTGTTATTATTTATATATTCTGGGCTGGCTACAATACGCAACTGGCTGCTGCCAGGTCTACGAGCATGTAAGTTTGAGTCTTTTAAATCACCAATGCGTATGGCTAAATCGGTTTTATGTTCAAGTAAATCAATAATGCTGTCGTGCGAGGTTATATCAAGCGTTATGTGGGGGTATTGCTTGGCAAATTCGCCAATTAAAGGTGTAAGTTGGTGCAATACAAAAGGGCTTGCCGCATCTATTCGTAGCTTGCCACTTGGCGCTTGTTTTAAAAGCTTTATGGCTTCTTCACCGGTATAAAGCGTATTTAACCCTTCGCGTGCAAATTTTATAAAAGTATGGCCTTCTTCGGTAAGCTCTAACCGGCGTGTTGTTCTGTTTAGCAAAGTACATTGCAGTGTATTTTCAAGGCGTGATACAGCTCGCGACACTTTAGCCACCTGCTGATCGAGCAAATTAGCCGCCCCCGAAAAGCTTCCGCAATCTACTACCGTTATAAACATTTCTAAATCTTCAGTTTTTGAATGAACAGCCATAAGTATACCAACACCATCTTTGCATTATTAACAAAAGTATTTTGTCACTAATGCTATTTTTTGCAAACGATATTTTAGCCAAACTACATTCTTCAAATATTAATGAGGATATAACTATGCCATTGGCTTTGTGGGCGCTTACCTTAAGCGCATTTGCAATAGGAACAACTGAGTTTGTAATAGTGGGATTAGTACCCACCATTGCAAACGACTTAGGCGTAAGCCTACCTTCAGCAGGTTTGCTTGTAAGTTTATATGCGGTTGGCGTTGCCATTGGTGCGCCGGTGCTAACAGCTTTAACGGGTCGTTGGAATCGTAAAGTGGTACTAATAAGCTTAATGGGCTTATTTGTTTTAGGTAACTTACTTGCATGGCAAGCGCCAAGTTACGAAACATTAATACTTGCGCGCATTTTAACGGGGCTTGCCCATGGTGTGTTTTTTTCAATCGGATCGATGATTGCCACAAGTCTAGTAAGCAAAGACAAAGAAGCCAGTGCAATAGCCATTATGTTTACCGGGCTTACTGTAGCACTAGTAACTGGTGTGCCACTAGGTACATGGATTGGACAACACTTTGGTTGGCGTGCAACGTTTTTAGTTGTGTCGGTATTAGGTTTAATTGCATTAATCGGCAGCTCTATTTTAGTACCAAAAAACTTAAAACAATCAATACCAGCGACGTTTAAAGAGCAACTACAAGTAATCGTAAAACCGCGTTTATTACTGGTGTATTTAATGACGATATTGGGCTATGGCGGCACGTTTACAGCGTTTACTTATTTAGCACCTATTTTAGGGCAACAAACAGGTTTTGCGCCTTCGGCTATTGCCTTAATAATGCTTGTTTACGGCGTATCGGTAGCGATAGGTAATATTTGGGGTGGAAAGTTGGCCGACAAACGCGGCCCAATTAGCGCACTGAGCATTATATTTAGCGCTTTGAGTATTATTTTACTGATATTTACCTTTACGATGGAATCAAAAATTGCTGCTGTACTTACTATTTTAGTATGGGGCGCATTTGCTTTTGGTAATGTGCCAGGCTTGCAACTTTATGTAGTAAAGCAAGCGCAAAAGCACACGCCCAATGCGGTAGATGTTGCATCAGGTTTAAACATAGCCGCATTTAATATTGGTATTGCACTTGGCTCAATTATTGGCGGTAGCGTAGTAGAGAACATGACCCTGCAAGATACAGCATGGATAGGCGCCGTTATCTCTGTTTTAGCACTTGGTGTTACACGCTACAGCGGTATGCTTGATAAACGTGAAATTCAGCAAGCATAAAGCCTTAGCAGGGTCTGTTGACCTTTTAGGATTAAATTTGTTCAATCTAGGGATGATTTAATCACGGAGCGAGGTTTGTAACCTAGTGGGCTAAGTAAAAATCGAGGGGCAAAGAGTAAATCCACCCTAGGAAGAACCTACAGGCAGCGCGTATTTGGCATTTATGCTGCGTTATCGCCTATTAATGTGGAACAACCACACTGCATAGGCTCTGCCTTGCCTAAATACCAAATACACTGCTGCAATTGTAATCTCTAAAGATTAACAGACCCTAACCTTGAAACTAAAATTAATGACCTCATACATGTTATGAGGTCATAGATTTTTAAGTGACAGTCGTAATAAGAAGTAAAAGGTGTATTTCGTAAAACTTTTAAAAGTTTGTATTTCAAAACCGATTATTTTATAAGGATAAACCATGACAAAACGTGTAATAGAAATGCCAGAACTAGGTATGGGAACATTCCGCTTAGAGGGCGACACTGCCTATAACTCAGTAAAAATGGCACTCGAAGTTGGGTTTCGCCATATTGATACCGCACAAATTTATGGCAACGAAGAGCAAGTAGGTCAAGCCATAAAAGATAGTAATATTCCGCGCAGTGAAATATTCTTAACCACCAAAGTGTGGAATAACAAATTAAATAAAAGCGACTTTATCCCAAGCGTTAAAAAGTCACTTGAAAAGCTACAAGTTGATTCGGTCGACTTACTGCTAGTTCATTGGCCATCGCCTGCTAACGACGAGCCAATGAGTGAATACCTCACTGAATTACTAAAAGCGAAGCAGCTTGGTTTAACTAAGCACATTGGTGTATCAAACTTCACCATTGCAAACTTAAATGAAGCAATGCAAACGCTTGACTCGCGTGAAATATTTACCAATCAGGTTGAGGTTCACCCATATTTAACTAATACTAAATTGCGTGCATTTTGTGCTCAGCACGATATACACGTGACAGCGTACATGCCATTTGTAGTAGGCAAAGTACTTAAAGATCAAACCATTATCGACATTGCTAAAAAGCACGATGCAAGTCCAGCACAAGTTGTTTTAGCATGGGTTAACGCAAGCGGCATGACGACAATTCCATCATCAACTAAGCGCAAAAACTTAGAAGATAACTTTAACGACCACGTTAAGTTAGATGATGAAGACATAGCCCGCATTGATGGTCTTGATTGTGGCGACCGCCAAGCAACACCAGACTTTGCGCCGCAGTGGGATCAGTAAACTTACCTCAAACGCAAAGTTAAACTAAATATTTTAAGGTGTAGATTATCTACACCTTAACTTTTAAAAGGAATACACATGTTAACGGTTATAGCGGCACTGTCGTGCAAAAATATTGATGCAGATGTGATGCTTACAGCACTTGAAAACTTACAAAAGTCATCGCGCCAAGAAGTAGGGTGCTTACGTTATGAACTATCTGTAAAAAGTGATGATGAACATACCGATTATGTTGTTAGCGAACAGTGGGCGTCTGACGAGCACTTTGAAGCGCATAAAAACGAGCCACACTTTAAAGCATTTGGTACGCAAGTTACTGGGCTTTTAACCAATAGTAGTATTGATGTATATAAATCAATTGGTTAAATTCTTTTTATAGTGCCTATTATGGTACGTATTAAAATACTTAGCTAAATTACATATCATAAAGTAAATACTCAAATAGGTGCTGTTATCTTACATCACCTTTTATTCTTACACTCCAACCTGCCTAAATACCCAACTTCGCCAATATCAATGAAACCTATTAGGACTCTTTTTTGTTAATTCGCATTCGTAGTGCTTCGAAATCAAAAGAGGTTCATAACTTTATTAAGAGTCGTTTTGCTATCACAACCCACTCTAATAAATAGCCTATTTAATTTGTTGTTTACATTAAAGTTCTCTGGTGTAAATTATAGAAATATAACATGGCATTTTAGTCAGCCGTAAATAGTTCGAGTGGTACTGAATAAGAGACTCAAAATAGCAAACTATTTATATATTTTTTGTGTGTTATATTTTTAGAGCTGAGTTAATTAAACTAATAATGGAGACATGGGTATGGAAATTAATAAATCTAATCAATCTATCCTTATTTTTGTAATCCCTTTATTAGCTGCGTATTTCGGATCAAAAGTCATATTTCACTTATTTGCTTTTGAGTATCTTGTGTTTACAGATACTTTTGACATTCTAAAGCTACTCATTGATATTAGTGTATTTGGAGTGTTGTTCTATATTAGTTCGCTGGGCGTTGGTTATGTCATCAGAGCTAAAACATAAGTTTTTAATCATTAGCTGGTAAATTGCTAGCGAAAAAATCACAGTCAATAAAGCCTTAACAGCTTTAAACTGTATAATTTATATGGAGATAATAATGAAAAAATTAATCGCAATAGTAGCGTTGTTAGGCTTTGCCTCATTTGCACAAGCTAATGATAGTTTTGTAGTGAATGCTAAATTTTATGATAATAAAAACTTAATTGGTTCACCTGTTTTAGTAGTTAATTCAAATGAAGAGGCGTCAGTTTCAGTTGATAATTTGTATAGTTTTGCTCTTACAGTAACGCCAATTGATGATTCTACTGTTAGTTTAGCAACTGACCTAAAACTAGGTGGAAAACATATGGCTCCCTCTTTAGTTGTTGAAATAGGCAAAGAAGCAAGTATTAATGTTGATGGTAAAGAACTGTCAGTTTTAGTAAGCAAATCAAGCAGCTAATAAGTTAAAAGCTAGGAATATAACTAAAGAGAAACTCAAGAAATGAGATAGTAAAATATGGAGTCTCTTTTGGTACGGCCCTAGCAATTGCTATTTCATGGAGTGCTAATGAGTCTGTGTTATGGGCAATTTTGCACGGTTTTTTATCTTGGTTTTATGTTATTTGGCATGTAATTACGCGATAAGTGTTTTCGCGTTTGCACTGATTGATTATGTAGATTGCGGTCAATGTTAATACTCGAGCAATTACCATCTAAAACAATTAAGTCAAAAACATAAAAGGAATAATTAATAATGAAAGGTGCGGGTGGAAGCTCTGGTGGTATTGGGCATTTTTTTATTGGTTTGATTATGATGTGCGGTGGCTTTTATATGCTGCTAAACGCAATTTCGGTGACCTCTAATTTTGGACTAAGTTCTCGCATTTATAGTGTTAATGCTTTAGGTGGCTTTGGCGTTACAGGCGGCATGGTTATGGTCCCGTTTATTTTTGGTGTAGGTCTGATTTTTTATAATTCTAAAAATATTTTAGGCTGGGTGCTATCTCTTGGCTCGTTAACCGCACTCATATTTGGCGTTATATCGAGTGTTCGATTTAGTATGCGAACTATGACGTCGTTTGATTTGATTGTTATTATAATTTTAGCGTTTGGCGGCTTAGGGCTGTTTTTACGATCTCTCAAATCTATTGATACTTAAATAATTACCACGCTTTGTTTTAAATACAATTTTAATTATAGGCATTTAACATGATGTTCTAATGCCTAAGCTAATACATTAATAATGTAATCCTTCCTATTTACTGCTTAACCAGTAACGTATTTTAAAGAGATTTATGTGAACAACTCAATACAGCTAAAACTAATTGCTACTCACTTATTAGCACAAAGAGAAGAAAACCCAGCACGTTCAAACTTTCCTAAAGAGTTAGTACTAGACTCGACTGACGATGCGATAGAAGTACAAAAGTTGATGATTTATTTAAATGATCAAACTGTATATGGCTGGAAGTGTATGCTGCCTTTAGATGATGACTCAATTATATTAGCGCCTCTTTTACATGCACCTATAAAACAAGCTGAAAATTGCCCACTGTATACAACAAATAACAAAGCGCTGATAGAACCAGAAATTGCATTTATTTTACAAAGCGATTTACCAAGTAATAAAACCTATACAAATGAAGACGTAGATACTGCATTTGCCAGCGCCCATTTAGCACTTGAGCTTATTCAAAAAAGGTTTGATGAAGGCACTCCAAGCACTCACATTGAAAAGCTGGCTGATGGCCTATCTAATCAAGGCGTGTATTTAGGCCCACAAATAGATAAAGCCAAAGCGTATAACGCAAATACTGTAAATATTAACGTTAAGCAAACTGAGCTGGAGTTAAACTTGGCAGGTGTGCATCCTGCAGAACTTGCGCAGCTTCCACTTTATTGGGCGGTTAATTACTTATCAGCAAAGGGAATTAATTTAAAAACTGGGCAAGTGTTTATAACAGGCTCTTATTGTGGTGTTGTTGAGCTTAATACAGATCAGTTAACCACGGTTAGTTACGAAGACTTAGGGTCTGTTAGCACTACGTTTTTATCAAAGTAAATTTAGCGTTACTTAATAGATAAATCATATTTTAAAATAAGCGCATCTATGTAACGGGTGCGCAAAGTGTGTTGTTTTTCATGATCGGCGCCATGCCCGAACGCTTTGTTTAAAAGCTTCATGGCGGGGTGTAGTAGCGCTCTTTCTTCTTGGTTTAAACTCGCTTTACTGCGCAGTTCTGTAATGTCGTCAACTAATAGTCTGCCAATGTCTACCGAGACTATTTCGTCTATTAATCCATTTTGAGTAAGTACGCCATATTTACTGCATAAAAACTGTTGCCAAACTTGCTGTAAGTGCTCGTCTATTTCACAGCCAAATAGCTCTTCACTAAACGTAAATCCTTGCTGAGCGAGTTTAGTTAGGCTTGCAGTATATTGCTGCGCAAAATAATTAAAAGCATGGCTTGATGATTCTATTTTTTGTTTTAAAAGACCTTGCCCCCAATTAACACAGCCGCGCGCATAATAGTCGTCATATTCTTCGCATTCATACAAACCCGAATATGAGCTGCAGCTAAGTTGACTTTTAATACAGTAACTTGGTTTGGGGAACACACTTCGCTCTTGCCAAGCTAAAAGTGTATCTGCATCTATGTTTAATGCTTGGCACAGTTCATCGGTGTTATAAAAATGAGTTGCTAAGTAGTCAGATAAACGCATAAAGCCTCTGGTATCGTTAAAAATAAAATACTGTTCATATATACAGTTATTCATTTTGTATTACCAAACTCAATAACACAAGCGATTTTATAATTAAATGTGCGCTTATACCTCCAAAAATACCGGCAAGTATGTTACAAATAGCGCAAGTTTTATAAATAATGAATTTTTATGCGCACCCTAGACCAAATTAAACAAGCAAGCCTTATTACAGCTATTAAAACGCCATATTTAGCAAACGGTGAAATTGATCTCGCAAAGTACGATGAACTCGTTGAAATACAAATTGCAGCGGGCGTTGATGGCATTGTAGTCGGTGGCACAACAGGCGAAGGCCAGTTAATGAACTGGGAAGAGCATTTAATGCTTATAGCGCACAGTGCAAACAAATATGGTGACAAACTGATTATTGTTGGTAATACCGGTAGTAACAACACCCGTGAAGCGATTAAAGCAACTAAATATGGCTTTGCCAGCGGTATGGATGCAGCACTGCAAATTAACCCATATTACGGACGTACGTCAATCGCGGGTGTTAAAGAGCACTTTAAACGCGTACTTGATATTGGACCTGCCTTTATTTACAACGTAGCCGGTCGCACAGGTCAAGACCTAACACCTGATATTATTGAACCATTAGCACAGCACTCGAACCTAATTGGTATTAAAGAATGTGGCGGCAATGAGCGCATTGCACACTATGAGCAGCAAGGCATTGCGTGTTGGTCTGGTAACGACGATGAAGCACACGACGCTCGTCATGTACACAAAGCGCACGGTGTTATTTCGGTTACTTCTAACCTTGTTCCTGGGTTGTTTCGCCAATTAATGGATACTAAAAATGATGAGTTAAATACGTCATTACAACCATTAATGAGCTGGTTGTTCTGTGAGCCAAACCCTATTGCTATTAACACTGCGATGATGATGACAGGTGCAGTAAATCCAGTATTTAGATTACCGTATTTACCGCTTAGTGATGAGCAACAAAAAGTAGGTTTGCCATTAATAAATGAGCTTAACGAACGTGAAGTTGTCGGTGGTAAAGCACAGTTATTAAAAAAAAATGAGGTATTAACGCTTTCTTGAGTTGATAATCAATATTTTAATGACTTAACAAACTAATTTTTAGCTTTTAATCCAGTTTAAAGCTAACTGTTGACTCGTTTTTGCTGTATAATTTGCGACCCTTGATAATGTGGCCGTAGGTTATACAGCATGAATTTTAAATCTTTTAGTTTCGCTCCTGAAATCATCCAGGCGTTGGACGAACTTAACTATCACACTCTTACGCCCATTCAGCGCGCAGCAATCCCTGCTGTTCGTAAAGGTAAAGACGTTTTAGCCAGTGCACAAACTGGTACCGGCAAAACTGCCGCGTTTGCTTTACCTATCATCCAAAAATTGGTTGAGTCTGAACTCAGCACAACGAATGCACCTCATGCATTAGTACTTGCGCCAACGCGTGAACTTGCAGAACAAATTGCAAATAATTTTAGAGATTTTGCAAAGCATACATCACTTAAAGTCGTTAGTTTATTCGGTGGTGTTAGTACCGCCGGCCAAGCAAACGCTTTAAAAGAAGGTGTAGATATTGTTGTTGCAACACCAGGTCGTTTATTTGATCATATTCGCTTAGGTAACTTAAGCCTTGCAAGTGTTAAGCACCTTGTTCTTGATGAAGCCGACCGTATGCTTGATATGGGCTTTATTGAAGACATGCAAAACGTGATTAAAAGCTGTGCAGAAGAGCGCCAGATTTTACTTTTCTCTGCTACTTTCCCTGCAGCAATTAAACAATTTGCATCTAAAGTATTAAAACAAGCTGAAATAGTGCGTGTTGATCAAACTAACAGTACAGCAAGTACTGTTGAGCATGTTGTTTACCCTGTTGAAGAGCGTCGTAAGCAAGAGCTACTTTCTGAATTGATTGGTAAGAAAAACTGGCAACAAGTGCTTGTATTTGTAAACATGAAAGAAACGGCTGACGAGCTTGTTAAAGAGCTTAACCTTGATGGTATTCCGGCGGGCGTTTGCCACGGTGACAAATCTCAAGGTAACCGTCGTCGTGCTTTACGTGAATTTAAAGAAGGCAAAGTACGTGTATTAGTAGCTACAGAAGTGGCTGCTCGCGGTATTGATATTGATGGTTTACCTCGTGTAATTAATATTGATTTACCATGGCTTGCAGAAGATTACGTTCACCGTATTGGCCGTACAGGTCGTGCTGGTCGTCAAGGTCAAGCAATCTCATTTGTTAGCCGCGAAGAAGAAAACACTTTGTTTGAAATTGAAACGTTAATCGGTCAAAAAATCAAACGTGTATATTTAGAAGGTTACGAAGTAAGTAACCGTGAAGTACTAATTGATAAAATTGGTAAAAAACCAGCGCATTTACGCCGTACACGTTCTAACAAGTTATCAGGACAAGCAACCGGTGAAGCGAGAGCAGTAAATCGCTCACGTATTTCAAGCGTTCGTAAAAGCTTAAAAGGCGAAAAACTGTCACTTAAAAAGTCATAGTTAACGCCGTTTAGTTTAAAAAAACCTGAGTTTACTCAGGTTTTTTTGTGCCTGATGATAACACCTCATCAATAATATTTGCGTATACATAAGCCGCTTGCTCGCCCTCTTTATTTGCTATTATGGACAAACCAACTGGTAAACCACTTACTTTGCCTACCGGCAGAGTTATGTGCGTTGTGCCTGCAATAGCAGATAACGAACTACTACTACCATTAAAATTATCACCATTAACTAAGTCTGTCTTCCAGGCGGGTGATACTGTAGGCGCTATAACAATATCAAGCTTGTTGTTTTTATATACATTAACAATGGCTGTCGTTGCTAAAGTGCGATAGCGTTCTTTAGTCTCTTGGTATTTTTGTTTGTTAGTTAAATCAATAGCCTGAGATTGAACTAGGATGTCTTGCTCAAAGTGGGGCATTTCTGTATTTTTATTTTGAATATTAAAATTAATAAGTGCTTTTAGGCTTTTTACAGCCACTTGTGCTGGAGTGCTTGCGAGGTAGTGATTAATTTCGGCTTTAAAGTCGTAAAGTAAAATATAGTATTCATCAACAAATAGCGTATCTAAGTTATCAGTAATATCTACATTAATAACAGTGTGCCCAGCCTGTTTTAATGCTTGTAACTGCTTGGCATAAAGGCGCTGCGTTTCAACTGTAAATTTGTCGCTAGGCAGTGCACCAATAATAAGTGACGATTTTGATTTTAGATTACCTGTATTTAATTTAAACCCTGTAGTTGTTGCATCGAGAGAGTCCTCACCTTGCAAAACTGATAAAACCAGCAATGCATCTTTAAGTGAATGCGCCATCGGCCCTACTGAGTCTTGACTACTAGAAAGAGGCACAACACCTGAGCGTGATACTTGGCCCATACTCGGTTTTATTGCATAAACTCCATTTACTGAGGCAGGGCACGTAATTGAACCGTCTGTTTCAGTCCCTAATGCTATGGGCGCAAAGTTAAGTGCTACTGCAACAGCAGAACCTGCGCTAGAACCACATGGGTTACGTGTTACATCGTGCGCATTATGTGTTTGTCCGCCTACGGCACTCCAGCCTGAAGATGAATAGGATGAACGAAAATTTGCCCATTCACTTAAATTAGCTTTACCTAAAATTATAGCGCCCGCATTACGTAGTTGTTTAACAACAAAAGCATCATTATTAGTAACGTTATTTTTAAGTGCTAAAGAGCCAGCCGTTGTGGGAAGTGTGCCTTTTGTTTCTATATTATCTTTAAGAAGTACAGGTATTCCGTGTAATGGACCTGTCCAAGTGCCTTTGGCGGCAAGTTCATCTAACGTTTTAGCTTGAGCAATCGCTGTAGGCTCAATACTAATAACTGCATTGTATTGTGGGTTAAGTTTATTAATTCGGTCTATATAATTTTGGGTGAGTTGCTGTGCATTAATAGAATTATTTTTATATGCACTGTGGATTTCATCGATGGTTTTTAGCTCTTGTGCTTTAGCGTTAAAAATTGCTAATACACTAAGCAACGAAAAGGTAAATGTTTTGATCATTGTTGAGGTGCTTGAGTTGTTATTATTTTCTATACATTTAGCACAAAAAAACCTCACAAAGTGAGGCTTTTCGATAAACAGCTTAAAAAAGAGGTTTAAGCGCTTTCTAACATAGACAGTGCGACTGCTTCAGCTGCTTTAATACCATCAATACCCGCTGATAAAATACCGCCAGCGTAACCTGCGCCTTCACCTGCAGGGTAAAGCCCTTTGGTGTTAATACTTTGGAATGTTTTATCACGCTTAATACTAATAGGCGACGAAGTACGTGTTTCAACACCGGTTAATAAACCGTCGTTAGTTGAAAAGCCACGAATTTGTTTATTAAACGCTGGTATCGCTTCGCGAAGGGCATCAATTGCAAATTGTGGTAACACTTTACTCAAGTCAGTTAACTTAATACCAGGTGTGTAAGAGGGTTGTACTTCACCTAAGTCTGCAGATGATTTACCTTTTAAGAAATCTCCAATTAACTGCGCTGGTGCATCGTAGTTGCTACCACCAAGCTCATACGCTTGCTCTTCAAGTTTGCGTTGTAAGTCTATTCCAGCAAGTGGATTACCAGGGAAATCTTGCTCTGGTGATATACCTACCACAATAGCGCTGTTAGCGTTGCGCTCACTTCGTGAATATTGACTCATACCATTGGTAACAACACGGCCTTCTTCAGAGGTTGCCGCGACTACTGTGCCACCTGGGCACATACAAAAGCTGTAAACGGTGCGGCCATTGTCGCAGTGATGAACAAGTTTATAATCGGCAGAGCCTAAAATTGGGTTTCCTGCATTTGTGCCAAAACGACATTCATCGATCATTGATTGTTTATGTTCGATTCTAAAACCGACTGAGAATGGCTTTGCTTCAACATAAATCCCTTTTTTGTGGATCATATCAAACGTGTCACGTGCGCTGTGGCCAACGGCTAATACAACATGTCGAGTGTTTAGTTGCTCGCCATTTGAAAGCGTTAAACCTGTTACTTGCCCGTCGTCTAAATGAATATCGTCAACACGTGTGCTAAAGCGAATTTCGCCGCCAAGCTCTATTATACGAGCGCGCATTTTTTCAATCATGGTGACAAGTTTAAACGTACCAATGTGTGGCTTACTTACGTATAAAATTTCATCGGGTGCGCCTGCTTCTACAAATTCAGTAATGACTTTTCGGCCATAATGCTTTGGATCTTTTACTTGGCTGTATAACTTACCGTCTGAGAAAGTACCTGCGCCACCTTCACCAAATTGTACATTTGATTCTGTATTAAGTGTGCGTTTACGCCAAAAGCCAAACGTGTCTTTTGTACGTTCACGTACTTCTTTACCGCGCTCTAATATAATGGGTTTAAAGCCCATTTGAGCAAGTAATAAGCCCGCAAATAAACCACAAGGACCAAAACCAATCACGACAGGGCGCTCTTTGATATTATTGTTAGCTTGGGCTACAAATTTATAACTTGTGTCTGGTGCTACTTTTACATGCTGGTCTTTTTCAAATGCTGCGAGTAGCTCGGCTTCGTTATCAACTTCTATATCGAGTGTATAAATAAGTAAAATAGCTGATTTTTTACGTGCATCATAACCACGTTTAAACACATTAAAACTGTGCAATTGTTCAGATTGGATTTTTAGTTTATTTACAATTGCTTGACCAATTGCGTCTTCGTCATGATCAAGTGGCAGCTTTATTTCGGTTAAACGTATCATTTATATCTCTTTTAGGTGTCATAGCGGGGTATTATAACCGCTCACAATAAGGGGATGCAGGGCACAACGAGTGTGCAAACATTAGGCGCGCATTTTACGTTAAAATAGCCTGATATGGCACTTATTTATTGTATTTTTGGGGTGGATGGGTATGATCCACAACTGTTGTTCAAAATCTTAGGTATTAAAATAGTATGGCGTTTGTTGTCACCGAAAATTGTATAAAATGTAAGTACACCGATTGCGTATCAGTGTGCCCAGCAGATGCATTTTTTGAAGGCCCTAATTTTTTAGCAATTAGCCCGATTGATTGTATTGATTGTGGCTTATGTGTCCCTGAGTGTTCAGCTGATGCGATATACCAAGAAGATGAGCTACCAGAGTCTCAAAAAGAGTTTACTGAATTAAATGCTGAACTTGCACTGGTCTGGCCGCGCATTACAGAGGTTAAACCTGCTCCAGAGGACGCTGATGTATGGAATGGCATAGACGATAAGC
Source organism: Pseudoalteromonas sp. SR41-1 (assembly GCF_014164015.1). Lineage (NCBI taxonomy): Bacteria > Pseudomonadati > Pseudomonadota > Gammaproteobacteria > Alteromonadales > Pseudoalteromonadaceae > Pseudoalteromonas > Pseudoalteromonas sp. SR41-1. The sequence goes on along the minus strand of NZ_JACJEK010000018.1, from coordinate 81,074 downwards.
TTAAACTACTCGAAACATAATACATAACAATTAGTTACTCCTTTATCATTAAATAGTTAATTTTTTTATTTCAAAGTATTAACAAATGTACCTGGATAAATTACAATCCTCAGCTTAAGTTGCTCCTTATGAGTAATTACAGTCTAAATGGATGTTTATGCAGCACTTTATAACTATAATAAAAAAGTTTATCTTCCTATTTTTAAGTTTTGTTTTATTACTTTCTAGCCTTGATGTAGCGGCTAAAAAACAGCAAGTATCCTTGTCCCGTATTAATTCAAATATCACCGTTGATGGTGTTATGAATGAGGCGCACTGGCAAAATGCAACACGTATATCTTTACTCTACCAAGATGAGCCTAACGAGAAAGGCACACCCCCTGTAAAAACTGATGCCTTTATTTACGAAGATGGCACTAACTTATATGTTGCCTATGTTGCACAAGACCCAGACCCTACGCAAATTCGTGCATCACTTCGTGACCGGGATACGCTATGGGAAGACGACGTCGTTATTCTTGTTATTGATACATTTAATGATGAACGCAGTGGTTATGAATTCCATGTTAACCCGCTGGGCGCGCAAGGCGATATACGAATGACCGACACCGATGGTTGGAGTTCTGATACCTCATGGAATGCTATTTGGGATAGCGCAGGACAAATTAACGACAAAGGTTATGTTGTTGAAATGCGTATTCCTTTTAAAGCACTGCGTTTTCCTGAAAATGAAAATGAGCTAACGTGGGGTTTTTCTGTAATGAGAAACTACCAACGTGATGTGCTATATCAGCTATCAAACATGGGGTTTGATAGAAATGTGAAATGCAGCCTTTGCCAGTTTGATAAGTTAGTTGGATTTAGTGACATTGAATCAAGTAAAAATATCCAATTAACACCTACATTAACCACACTGCGTAACGATAATAAATCAGCGTTGCCAGGTGATTGGGATAAGGGTGATATAGATACTGAAGTGGGCTTAGATTTACGCTGGGGTTTAACAAAAGATGCTGTTTTAAACGCGACAATTAATCCTGATTTTTCGCAAGTAGAAACTGACTCTTTAGAGCTTGATGTAAATACAACCTTCTCAATTTATTACGCTGAAAAACGTCCTTTCTTTTTAGATGGTGCTTCTTACTTTAAAAGTAGCTTATTTGAGCTTTTATACACACGTACAATTGCAGAGCCTACTTTAGGTGCAAAGCTGACGGGTAAAACGGGTGATCATAGTTATGCGCTAATGCTAGCTGATGACGACAATAGTAATATTTTACTGCCAACGAATCAGGGCTCTGGCTTCGCAAGCTTAAACGAAAAAACGAATGCAGCCGCAGGGCGTTATCAATATGACTTAGGTCAGCAAGGTACTATTGGTATTTCAAGCACGCACAGAGAAAGTGATGACTATCACAACACTGTATTATCAGTGGATGGTACCTACTGGTTTAATCAATCGGATACTCTTTTGTATCAAGTGTCATCTGCTGATACTCGTAACTCTGAATTTTTAATTCAAAACTATAACTTATCTGAAACTCAATCAGATGAAGCTTATGCTCTAGAACTTACCCGCGATAAACGTGATTACAAATTATTTGCATCTTATGAAAATATTGGGCAGGACTACCGCACTGATTTAGGTTATCAAGCTAAAGTCGATTATGAAAAAGTAGGCTTTGGTGGCGGACAAACATGGTACAGAGATGAGTCTGATTTACTTACCTCGTGGTCATACGAAGCTGACTGGGATAAAACGTGGGCACAAAATGGCGACTTACTTGAAGAAGAATACGAAGGCTTTTTGAGTTTTAAAGGTCAAAAACAATCTATTTTTGAAATTGGTTTAGTACACCGTTATGAAAATTATAATGACAATTTTTATAATCAAAATATTGGTTACATTTATACGGGCTTTAAACCCACTAAAGATTTAAAGTTATCATTATATGTTGAATACGCTAGCCGCATTGATTATGCAAATGAGCAATTAGGCGATGCGTTTGACACCCAAACCCAAATGGTGTGGGACATTAACGACCATTGGCAGCTCGATGTAAAACATAACTACAGCCAATTAGATAACCCACAAGGGGAGCGTGTATTTACAGCTAACTTAGTTGATTTTAGGCTTCATTATAAATTTAGTATGCGTTCAATTCTTAAGCTTATTTTACAATTTGAAGATATTGATAGAGACGAAAATGCCTACTTTTATCAAGTTAGCCAAATTAACAAAGACTACGGTAGTCAGCTTGTTTACTCATATAAAATTAATGCGCAAACACTGTTTTATTTGGGTTACTCAGATAGAGGTTACCAAGACGATTCTCTTAAAAATATTGAGCGAGATCAACGTACCTTATTTACAAAAGTTAGCTATGCATGGCAGCTTTAAATATTAATAATAATTTTATTAGCGATAATTCCTACTAGTTTGAGTAGCAATGCATAATGCGCAAGAATAATTTTTAAATGATGTACGACAGCGGAGCAAATGCGATTAAGGTTGAGTAAATATAAGTACTTAAAGCTGTAGTGGTGAGGCATAGATTAATGCGGCAGAAAAAACGACAAAGTTTATATACCGCATGTATTAAATTTTAAACAATTGAAACGTTTTTGTTTATTTTTATTAATCCCATCTATACTATATGTAGATATAGTTAGTTGATCCATTATCGTTACAATTTTTTGTTATTCTAATGGCTTAGGATTATATCAATGCTTGCGTAGTACTAAATGCAAGCGATATAATCCGCTTTTGGTAATAGGTTTGATAGGAGAAGCAAAATAGATGGATTTTTTTTATGAATAAACTTAAGCCGCTCGGTTTTATTTTCTTAATCATAGTTCTATTTTGTTTCTGCATAAACATAGAGTTAACTAATCAGATCAACCGTATAAATCTATTTCAGACAAATATTGATATACGAAGTTTCGAGATCACGAATACCTCCCTTGATATGGCTCCTTGGTATAATCCCATTTTAAATGGCCATTATATAATTGAGCAGCCAACAGCTGATTTTTTACTTATCAAAACCACTGATACCCAATTTGTAGCCGCTGATTCTAATAAGTTAATCATGATGACGCTCTCATCACCCATGAACTTTTTATTTTTATGTATATTGATATTTGGCTCAGGTATCTACTTACGTAGAGAACGTAGAAAACGTCATTATAAAAATCAAATAGCGGAGCTCAACCGCCAAGCCAATAGCTTACTTACTGCATTTAATTTACAAGTTAAACCGGCAGAGAACCCATTAGGTGTAAGCAGCTTAAGTCAATCTATAAATAGCTTAAATTCACACGTAGTTAATTATGTAAAACAAACTCAAACAAGTATTTGTCAAGATAAACTGACGCTGTTAATTGACCGCCATGCATATATTGAACACATAGACAGACAAATAAATCATGCTAATCAGGAAGATCTCAAATGTGCGCTTCTATTTATCGACTTGGATGGCTTTAAACAAGTAAATGATTCGTTTGGCCACAGTTTTGGTGATGAAATATTAGTTCAAGTGGCCAGTCGACTTGCAAATGTTTTACGTCACCATAAGTTAAGTAATATTAATAGCGCTAATCAATTAGAGCAAAACTTATCAAGATTAGGTGGAGATGAATTCTCCATATTTATAGAACTACTTGATGATAGCGACAGAGTTGTTGACATTGCGAAGCACGTGTTAAGTGAGCTTGAAAAAGACTTTGTGCTTGGCAATAAAATAGTAAAAATTAGTGCCAGTATTGGTATTGCTGCTTACCCAGAAAGCGCGTCAACCCCACAAGCACTTTTACAATTAGCTGATGTTGCTATGTACAGAGCTAAGAGTGATGGTAAGGGAATATTTAAAGTTTACTCGCCAGAAATGGGTAACAAAATGCGCCGTTATCATTATTTACTCGAAGAATTGCGTTTAGCGCTCGCGTGTAAAGATTTTTACTTATCTTTTCAGCCAATTGTACATGTTGAAGATTGTATGATTGATTATTTTGAAGCGCTTACACGTTGGGACCACCCAGTTGAAGGTATGATCCCACCTTCAGAATTTATTCCAATAGCAGAAGAGTCAAATTTAATATTAGAGCTTGGCGATTGGATTATGCTTGAATCGTGTCGGCAAATGGCTGCATGGCATAATGCAGGTATGCGCAAAGTAAAAATATCTGTTAACGTTTCGGGCATTCAGTTAAAGCACCGTGATATTTATGATTGGATAATGAAGAAGCTAAAAAAAACCGGCTTACCGGCGACGTCTTTAATGCTAGAAATTACCGAATCAACATTTATTCAAGCCAGCCCTAGAATAATTAAAGAGCTAAGTAGATTAAGAGAAGAAGGCATCACTATTGCAATTGATGACTTTGGTACAGGTTTTAGCTCGTTAAGTACATTAGCGGATTTACCAATTGATGTTATTAAAATTGATCGCTCGTTCATAGCTCAAGCCAATAAAAGCCAAAAATATAACGATATATTAAATACAATTAGTGAGCTTGGACAAAAGCTGGGCCTTAAAATTGTAGCTGAAGGCGTTGAAGAAATAGGGCAGTTTGAGCTTGTTAAAAAAATGGGTGTGAGTTCAGTTCAGGGGTATTTAGTGAGCCGTCCTGAGTCATCAGTTAATGTAGGTAATAAAGTATTACGTAATAACACCAGCAATCTTTCTGCATCGGGTACAAGTGCGTGGGATATTGTTAGTTAGTTAGCTAGTTAGTTAGTTATTTTACAAATAAAAATGCCACTCTAAATAGAGTGGCATTTTTTGTTTAATCAGTAATTAATGTATTAAAGATCAAATGTGCGTGAAACAGCAAGTACAATACGCTCATCAGCATAATCGTAATCTAAGCTAGTGTTTTCAGCAGCCACTTCAATACCAAAACCTTCGTAGCTTGTTTGATAAGCTAGGCGGTAGTGCTTGTACGATTTTTTCTGGTTTGTATCCCAAGCCCACTTTTCACCATCAAGTGAGTTTGAAATATCAAAACTTGCACGTAGTGCGTGATTTGGAGCTAGTTCATAAGTGTGAGCAACCATTGAAATTACATGACCCGCACCTGTTCCAAAGTAATCCCAGCTATACCAAAAGTTAAGCTCAGTTTGGCCGTATTCACTTGCATAACCAAACTTAGTGTAAGCTTCAGCGTAGTTACCGTCACTGTTATTACCTTGATAAGTGTAATAAGCGATACCGTAATCAACGCTGAATTGCTCATCAAGTTGTACATATTTACCTAAGTAAGCATCAAGCTCAAAATCAGTGTCGTCACCAAAATCTACGTTTGAGGCCCAAACACCAGCGTAAACACCACTATCAAAGGCATAATCTAAGCTGCCTTGAATTGCAGGGTCGCTATCGGTCTGTGTTACACCATTAAAAGTGTAGTCAGACGCTGCAGTGATTGTTGTTGACCAATCAGCTGCTGCAGTTGTTGATAAAAGTGCAAATGGTAGTGCTACTACAAGTTGTTTTAGTTTGTTATTCATTGTTAATCCCTAGTGTACTGTGTCTATTTTTGTGTAATCAATTGCGTTTGCTTTTGGTGAGCTATCTATATTCGTTACTGTTTTAAATTTACTGTAACCAATAAAGGCTGCACAGATAAAGAACAAGCCGATAACTAATGCGCCTACCCACTGAATTTGTAAAAATTCTAATTTAAACAATAGTGTAAGTAATGATAGACCAACAACATTTCCGATTATGTATTTCATTTTGCCAAAACGCTTTACGGTAAAGTTTAGGTTATCTGTATATAAACGCACTAACGAATCAAGTGAGTTAATTACAAATACAATACCTACAAATACCATAGCGAAGTTTTTAATACCTTGAGTTGGGATGCCCGCTTCATGGTAGTGATAAAGTACGCTAAACCAAATCGCAATAGGAATAGAAGGGAAAATCAACATTGCACCTAATACTTGGTATGTTTTAAGTCCACCAACAAAGCGTGATGTAAATTGACCAATCATTATGCTCCACGCAAACCACCAGAATAAGTAAAACTCATGGTAATCATTAAGCGGTAAAACAAATTCATTAATGTTTGCAAAGTAAGTACCAATAGAACCTAAGTTATCTGTAAATGCTGACATTTGACTATCACCTATCACAAATGCGCCAGTCCACATAAAGGCGATTAAAGCTAAGAATAACCACGTAGTAGAAATACTTAAAATACGTACATATTTAATATCAGTACTTGAGTACACAGCAAAACAGATAGCAGCAAACACAATTAAGTAAAACTCAGAAACTATACTTGTTCCATCACCTAATTCGGGTAAATACCACGGTAGGTTTGTAAGCAGCAAATAAGCGGTAAATGCACATGTACCAATAATTACAACGTTATTGATAAATTTAACCCAAGGAATTTCGAAAAATTTCACTTTAGGTTCTATTACACAGAAATAAAAGCACGTAAGAAAGTAAAATCCCCAGATCAAAAATCCCCAGTAGCCAAACTCAATAGCCAGTGGATTTGCAAACGCGTATTCTGGGCTTGCTTTTATGTCTGCATAACCTGCAAACTCAGTTAAAGGAAACATAATAAGGCCAACATCTAGGCCAGAAGTAAATAGTATTGCTATAAAGGTAAAGGTTCGAACTGGTGTTACACCTACTACGCGAACATTACCCCATTTAATTAAAATAGTGATAATAGCAAGTAAGGTAAAAATGATGCCTGCATTAAGCCAAATAGTCATTGTTACCCTCCAGTAATGAATAAAAATAATTCATAAGCACTCCGTATTTTATTGTTTTATTCTCGCATTAACACAACGTAACCTATTTACATCGTGTGCCACTGCAAGGCACGCATTGGTTTAGCCCGACGAGACTAAACCTAAGCATGTGGCTAAAGTTAGATCTCCGTACTACGTTGTGTTTCTTGCCAGTTTGTTGTTATGGCAACATTCACATCCGATTTCTGTAATGGTTCTTTACCTAAAATTATGTCAGCTGCTTTTTCGGCAACCATAATAGTAGGCGCATTCAAGTTTCCGTTAGGAACTGTTGGGAATATAGATGAGTCAACAACACGTAGTCCTTCAATACCATGTACTTGCGTATTTGAATTAACAACGGCCATATCATCTTCACCCATTTTGCATGAGCAAGAAGGGTGGTAGGCACTTTCTACGGCTTGGCGTACAAAGGCATCTATTTCTTCATCTGTTTGAATATGTTTACCTGGTTGAATTTCTTCATCGCGGTATTCATCAAAGGCACTTTGTTCGATTATGTCGCGTGTTAAGCGAACGCACGCTCTAAAGCCTTCAATATCGTCTTGGTGTTCAAGGTAATTAAATAAAATGGTTGGTGGTTGCTCAGGGTTCGCAGAAGCAATAGTGACACTACCGCGACTTTTTGGTTTGTTATGACCAACATGTACCTGAAAACCATGACCTGCAAATGCACTTCTACCATCGTAACGCATAGCCGCTGGTAAAAAGTGATATTGAATATCTGGCCATTCAACACCTGGTTTTGAGCGAATAAACGCACACGATTCAAAATGATTCGTTGCACCTAAACCCGAACGCGTTAATAACCAGCGCGCACCAATCAACCCTTTTGAAACAATGCCTAGTTTGCCGTTAAGCGTGATAGGTTGCTTACACTTGTATTGAAAGTAAAACTCAAGATGATCTTGTAAGTTTTGACCTACACCTGGTAGATGATGCTGTACTCCAACGCCTGCTTTTTCAAGCGCTTGAGTATCACCAATACCAGAGAGTTGTAAAATATGTGGAGAGCCGATTGGGCCTGCACTTAATATAACGTCTTTTGCAGCATGTGCTGTTTTAACGTCGCCATTTACTTTGTATTCGATGCCAGTAGCTTTCTTGCCATCTAAAATCACGCGCTGTGCTAGTGCACCTGTAATAATTGTTAAATTACTACGCGATTTAACCGGGTCTAAGTACTCACGAGAAGCAGAGCTGCGCACGCCGTCTTTTACGGTCATGTGCATTGGGCCAAAACCCTCTTGCTGCGACGCATTATAATCATCAGTAGAAGCATAACCGGCTTGCACACCTGCTTTTATAAAGGTGCGGTAAAGCGGGTTTTTCATTTCGTTGCCGTTATTAACGCCAAGCGGACCTTTGCCACCTCGGTAAGTATTTTCACCAAGGTAAAAGCTTTCTGCCTTTTGAAAATACGGTAAACACGATTTGTAATCCCAGCCGTTTGCACCGTGTTGCTGCCATTCGTCAAAATCTTTTGCATGGCCGCGTACATACACCATGCCATTAATAGATGACGAGCCGCCTAATACTTTGCCTCGAGGACAATGCATCTCACGGTTATCTAAATGAGGCTCAGGCTGCGTATGAAACTGCCATGCGTATTTTTCACTATTCATAGGAATAGATAACGCGGTTGGCATTTTTATAAAAATACTTTTATCGCTACCGCCAGTTTCAAGTAGTAACACGCGGTTACTTGAATCTTCAGATAAACGGTTGGCTAAAACACAACCCGCCGAACCCGCGCCAACAATAATATAGTCGTAATGATTACTCATAGTAGGGCGCCTTAAAATGGGCTTTCTATGTCGGCCATACCAACATAAATAGACTTAGTTTGCGTGTATTGATCAAGCGTTTGTATACCATTTTCACGGCCAATACCCGATTGCTTGTAACCGCCAACTGGCATTTCAGCCGGTGAGTTACCGTATGCATTAATCCAACAAATACCGGCTTGTAACTTATGAATTACGCGGTGAGCACGTTTAATATCACTCGTAAATACGCCAGCAGCTAAGCCTAGGTGTGTACCGTTAGCGCGTGCAATCACATCGTCTTCATCGTCAAAAACAAGCACGCTCATTACAGGGCCAAATATTTCTTCTTTAACGATTGTCATATCGTCGTTGCAATCAATGAACACAGTCGGTGCTACAAAATAGCCATTAGGTGCAGATTCAGGTGAAAGCGTTGTACCACCAGTTAATAGCGTTGCACCTTCTTCGATCCCTTTATTAACGTAGCTCATTACTAGTTCTTGGTGCTTTTTAGAGATAAGTGCGCCAAAGTTTGTATTTAAATCTTGTGGGTCGCCAGCAATAATGTTTTTCTCAGTGCGAGCTTTAAGTTCATCAATAAACTGCTGATATACATTTTTATGAACGTAAATACGTGTACAGTTAGTACAAATTTCGCCTTGCGTATAAAAGTTACCTAACATAGCAGCGCTAACCGCTTGCTCTATGTTGGCATCATCAAATACTAATAGTGGAGATTTACCACCAAGTTCCATCGTGACATCTTTTAACGTACCGGCAGCACTCGCTACTACTTTTTTACCTGTGCCTACTTCACCCGTAAACGATACTTTATCAATATCGCTATGCTGCGTTAGCCACTGGCCTACATCGCCCGCGCCTTGAACAACATTAAACACACCTGCAGGTACGCCAGCTTCAACAAATACTTCTGCAAGTTTAATTGCGCCAAGTGGTGTTTCTTCAGATGGTTTGAATATAAATGCATTCCCAGCAGCAAGAGCAGGGCCTGACTTCCAACATGCAATTTGTAGTGGGTAGTTCCATGCACCAATACCCGCACAAATACCTAATGGCTCTTTGCGTGTGTAGTAAAAGTCATCACCAACCATTTGTTGTTGGCCTACCTGTGCTGGCGCAAGACCTGCAAAGTATTCAATTACATCAGCGCCAGTTTCAATATCAACACAATTTGCTTCTTGCATTGGTTTACCGGTGTCGAGTACTTCTACAAGTGCTAGTTCATCGTTACGCTCGCGTAAAATAGCCACTGCTTTTAATAAAATGCGGCTACGTTCAATGGGTGTCATTGCTGACCACTGAGCAAAACCTTGCTTTGCACTGGCAATGGCTGCGTTTTGAATAAATTCGTCGGCAATTTCTACTGCGTAAATAACCTCGCCCGTTGCTGGGTTTGTTACATCAAATGTTTTGCCGTTCTGGTTTGCAAGAAAATGGCCGTTAATAAAATTTTGATAGACAGGTGTAGTCACGCTAGGCTCCATATTGCTTGATAAGTGAAAGTACATAGCTTTTTGCTAACTTTTCACAGTGTTTAAACTGATTATTGTCTGATTTACTCAGTACTGCTCTTAACCATAGGCCATCGATCATTGCGGCGCTAAGTTCTGCAGCTTGATTTGCTTGCTCAATAGGCATTAATTGTTTAAAAGAAAATGCTAAATTACTTTGCAAGCGTTTACTGTTTACATTTTGTAGTCGGTGTAATTCTTCATCATGCATCGATTGCGCCCAAAAACTTAACCACGTTCGGGTTGTATCATTACGCTGTTGTACAAGCGCAAAGTTGGCTTCGATAATAAACATTAAACGTTCAGTCGCATTTGTTTGATGATTTACTTTGCCTATCAAGTCTTGTTTTAAGCTTGTTAGTAAGTATCGAACAGTGGCTTCAATCAACCCCTGCTTACCACCAAAATAATGACTAATAATACCCGACGATAAACCTGCATTTTTACTAATGCTGTTTATAGTCGTTCCTTGTAATCCATTCGTCGCAACAGATTCTATAGTTGCGTCAATTAGCTGCTGACGCCTGACAGGTTCCATTCCAACTTTAGGCATAATTTTTATTAATTGAACGTTCAATAAAGATAAGCTTAAGGTAATAGCTCTAACAATTCAAGGTTGAGGTAAATATCTAGATGCCAAAATGTAGATTAATCATTAATAAAAGAGCAATTAATAGGACAAAGAAGATGTGGTTTTTATTTATTTAATTTTATTTAAAACAGTAGCTTGAGAATTTAATTTTTAAATTTAATAATAGTAATGATTTATTTACAGCAATAAATGAATAAAATGTCAAAAAACCATTAGAACAATAATAGTTAGAGTACTAATAGTATTATTTTAATACAAAAGAACACTAAACCTGCAATTGCTTAGTGCTCTAATAAATTTATATGGAGAGTAAACTTTGTGGTTTTATCGCTTTAAAGCGCTTGGTATTGAAAGGTTAGGCATTATTAATAACGCCTTTAAAAAGTAGGGGGTAACGTCTTAGTCTATTGCCAATGTAGTCATCAGCTAAAATTTGCTGGCAAATGAAATCAATATCTTTGCTTGCTTCAAATACCCAATCAAAGCGCTCTATAGCCAGTAAAAAACCACGCTTTAAATGAGTTTGAGAACGGTACTGTTCTAGGTTGTCTTGAATAATAGAGACTTTACTTGGATTAGCTTTAAGCTCTTCTACTACTTGATTAATAAAAGTAGTATTGAGCTTACTGGTCGGGCGGTGTCTTAGTTTTCGTGGGTGCATTAGCTCTCGTTTGCAATGTTATATAATTTTTTCAAAAAGTCGTCTTTATGCTTTTCATGCTCGTAGTCAAGGTGGTAAGTATTATGAAAACCAAAGCGCAGTTCTACGCCGCTACCTTGTAGATATACGGTGTAACCGTCTACGTCTGAATATGCAGTAACTCCCTGATAATGTTTGCCTTCATCAGTCATTTCACCTTTTTGAATTATGCGTTCATATACGGCTAAAATCTGTTTATTGTCGAGTTCGTTTTTCATGTTTTATACCTTTTATTAAAAAGCTAATACGATATAGATATGAGGGTCGATCATCTTAAAAACAATAGCTAAAAAAATGTGATATTGCTTTGTAATTTGGCCTTTTTAAATTATGCTCAAAATTCATTTATTGTTGAGCTTACACCATGATAGACAAGGCGTTACTACTAAAAACTCGTGAGTTATCGGATCAATTAATTGCATTGCAAACGCCTATTAGGATACTCGATGCTATTAATTGGGATAAACAAACTAAAGAGGAGTTTTTTAGACAAAAATGTCAAAAAAATCCACTGATCGATCGTGCATACTATCAACAGCGCGATCTTGGTTTTGTACCTAGCGAGTTACGCCAAGCGTTTTCTACTTTGCACCGTAACATTATTAACCAATTGGGTCAGTTAAATCCCATAGCTCAATACATGGGAAAAATGTGCACAGAGTATAAAACAGTATTAAGCATGCTTGAGTATCGTGGCACACCAGAGTTTCATGACTTATCGGTGGAGTTATTTGGTCACCCTAAAGATTTATTTCATGCCGGTGAGCCCTCACTTTCTGAGCTAGCTAATATGCTAGATAAACCGCTGCAAAATTTACTTATAGCCGACATACTGCCTGACGACCCTAAAAATATTGATGCAGTTGATGCAGTGCGTATTCTGTCTGAGCAAGTAACCGCTAGTATGGCAGGCATAAACGTAGAGGTAATGCTTAGCGATGGTATTGTTAGTGATGCAGCCGCAGGTGCTAATAATATAAAGCTTAATCAAGATGTTAAGTTTTCTCAGCGTGAACTTGATATATTGGAAGTTCACGAAGGGTGGATACACGTAGGTACCACTCAAAATGGTTTAGCTCAGCCTTATTTAACGTGTTTGAGTAAAGGCACGCCTAGCTCTACCATTACTCAAGAAGGCCTAGCGGTATTAACCGAAATTATTACTTTAAAATCGACCCCAAGGCGCTTATCTAAATTAGTTAACCGTATTCAGGCCGTTACAAAGGTAATAGATGGCGCTGAGTTTGTAGACATTTACCGTGATTACGTAGCGCAAGGTTTATCAAAAGATGACAGCTACACACTCGCGCAGCGTGTATTTAGAGGCAGTACGCCAACAGGTTTGCCTTTTACAAAAGATATTGCCTACATTAAAGGCTTTGTATTGGTTTATAACTTAATACGCGTTGCAATACAGCTTGGTCGAATAGATAGACTCCCTTTATTACTGGTAGGTAAAATATCGATAGATGATTTTAGATTAATATCGCAGCTTCATGATTTAGGTGTAATAGAGAGCCCACAATTTGTGCCACCACACTTTAAAGACTTACGTGGTTTGGCAACTTGGTTGAGCTTTGGCCGCTTTATTGGCGATTTATCGTTTGAAAAGTTAGAAAACGATTATAAACCGTTATTTTTATAATTAATCAACATAACCTACCGACATAAAAAAAGCCCATAACGGGCTTTTTAAATAAAGTACTTTAGGTTTTGCTATCGAGCATTGGTGCTTTCAAATATTTTGTCAGCTGAGGCTGCAACAAAACCAGTATAAAGCTCACCGTCGGCTTTAGGGTAACGAATAGCAAACTCATAAAAACAGCTAGGGATGCTCATATCACCGTCACTAAAGGTAACAGAGTATTCATCAGCAAGTGTTGACGATTGCTCTAGTAACACCTCTGGTGAGCCTTTAACTTCACCGCCTGACGTATTAAGCGAAAAGCCGGCGTCTTTTAGGGCTTGGTTAACATCATGAATGTTATCAAACTTAGCAAGCGTATTAATATTTACGGTAAAGTGATTGGCGCGGTAACCCCACGCCGACATCCACGCTGCATACTCGCTTTCAGCTAGCAGCTGCTTATAAGTATCGGTGCTTACTTGCCAATGCGTGCCTGAATATAAAAAGTTGTCTGCTGTAACTGCACTTTCGTCAATTTGGCTTACCATATCTGTCACGATGGCTTGTAACTCTGGCGAGCATTTTTCTACTAATAGTTCAGAGATAAACACTTTTGGCTGATTAGGATCGCTATGCTCGTAGTGCTTTGCATAGAGTTTTTTAGCTTCAAAATGGTACTCACCACATTCTTTGTAACCAATAGCTAAAAAGTGAGCAGCGAGCTTTTCAAGACCCACTTTTTCAATATTAAACGTACGCAGCGCAATATGATCGTTAATAATGTCATCTTTTTGCGTTGACCCTAAAAGGTCATGAATTTTGTCTGCCGATGGTGTTACGTTTAAGTAGTTTTTCCAAAGGCTCTCAAATAATGTGTTTACATCAGTATGCATGTTAAATCCTTAAATCTAAAATTTTGGTTTTATTGCTTATTCAATTACCAAGCCTGGCGCTAGGGTTTGCGGTAAGCTCACTTTGTCTGACTCAACAGATGCCACAGGGTATGCACAATAATCGGCGGCATAATAGGCACTTGCTCTGTGATTACCACTGGCGCCTATGCCGCCAAATGGAGCTGCACTAGAGGCACCTGTAATGGGGCGGTTCCAGTTAACAATACCTGCACGGATGCGCTTTAAGAAGTGAGTGTAATCATCTTCACTGTCGCTAAGTAAACCTGCAGATAAGCCAAAGCTTGTGTTGTTAGCTTCAATAATTGCGCTGTCAAAGTCGTTGTAACGATACACTTTAATAAGCGGTCCAAAATGTTCTTCATCTGGCATATCGGTAATGTTTGTTACATCAATAATGCCTGGGCTTACAAAACCGGTGCCTGATTTTAATTGCTTAAGTTCAACAAGGATTTGCGCACCTTTTGAGACTAATTCACTTTGTGCGGCAACCATACCCAGTGCTGCTTTTTCGCTTATCATTGCACCCATAAAAGGCTGCTCTGTAGCAAAGCTGTCGTCTACAACTATGTTTTTAGTTGCGCTTATTAGCTTTTCTAAAATAGCATCGCCATTGAGCGACTTTTCAATAAATAAGCGACGTGCACACGTACAGCGCTGACCTGAGGTAATAAAGCCTGATTGAATAATATCGTGCACAGCGGCGCTTATATCGCTCACATCTTTTACAATAAGAGGATTATTGCCGCCCATTTCAAGTGCTAAAATTTTGCCAGGGTGTCCTGCAAACTGTTTATGTAATAAGTGACCTGTGTTTGAACTACCGGTAAAAAACAAGCCATCTATATCTTTATGAGATGCAAGTGCTTTACCTGTTTCAATTTCACCTTGGACAAGGTTGATAACACCCGCTGGCAAACCTGCTTTTAACCAAAGTGAGAGGGTAAATTCTGCAACGTGCGGAGTCAATTCTGATGGCTTAAATACAACGGTATTACCGGCTAAAATTGCAGGAACAATATGCCCGTTTGGTAAATGCCCCGGAAAGTTATACGGGCCAAAAATAGCCACAACGCCATGCGGTTTGTGTCTAATAAACGCTTTAGCACCGGGCATTGGGTTTTCGGTTGTACCTGTACGCTCATGGTACGCTTTTACAGATATAGCTACTTTGCCTGTCATTGCGCCCACTTCGGTGCGGGTTTCCCATAATGGCTTTCCTGTTTCGCGTGCAATTATGGTCGCAAATTCTTCGCTGTATTCTTTTAATTGTGCTGCGAAGCTTTCAAGAATGACTATACGCTCTTCAAGTGGTTTGTCAGCCCATTGTAATTGCGCAGCTCTGGCTGCTTTTATAGCCGAATCTACTTGCTGGGCGTTTGCGCCATTACCTTGCCATACCACATCGCCATTACTTGGATTGATTGACTCAAATACTGGGCCAAGGCCTGTATGCCACTGGTTATTAATTAGGTGTGTATTCATAAATTATTTACAGGCGGAAAAATCGCGCTGCGTCTCCTTGGCTTAAATTAAGCGCCTCAGCCACATCTTGGCTAATGACGAGAGTATGTTTTGCATGATTGTAATGTGCGTCTTTGGTAAATGTTGCTCTAAAGCCACTTACGCCTTGATTACATACAGCCAGCGTATCTGAGCTATTTTGTGATATGTGATCAAGCTCACCAATAGTAATAGGGCAAACTTGAGAGTCGCGAATGCTGCGAATATTACCAAGCTTTGCTTCAACCGTTGGGCCTGCGTCAAATAAGTCAACGTAGCCTCTGTGCTCAAAACCTTCTTTTTCTAATAATTTTAGCGCAGGTTTTGTTTTTTCATGCACATGGCCAATAACAGCTTGGGCTTTTTTGCTAAGCAAGTTCACATAAATAGGGTATTTAGGCATTAACTCGCTAATAAATACCTTATCGCCTAAGCCCACTAAGTGATCCGCTTCTGGAAATTCGATACTAAAAAAGTGTTCTTGCAGCCATTGCCAAAAAGGAGAATGGCCATCTTCGTCGCTAACACCGCGCATTTCTGCGATAACAGTATCGGCAAAACGCTCGCTATGCTGAGCCATAAACAAAAAGCGTGAACGCGATAAAAATCGACCCGTTAGGCCTTTACGACTATTTTCGCGCAAAAATAATGTGCATATTTCAGAGCAGCCTGTGTAGTCGTTACACATGCTTAAAATATCAACGGTGTTATATACATTTAAAGTAGGTGAGTGGTGTACTGTTTTACCTAAATGATAATGATATAAAGGCACCGATAAACCTACCGCAGCTTCTATAGCGGTTGTACCAATAACGTCACCTGTTTCACTGTCTTCTAAAACAAATAAATAGCTTTCATCAAGTGGCTGGTTAATGTTTTTGGCAAAGCTTTTTTCAGCACGTTCAATTTTTTCTTTAAGCTGTGCATCGTCCACAGGCAAAGAGGTAAACCCATGGCCTGACTCAATTGCTATTTGTTTAAGCGCTTCAAAATCATTGGCAGTAATAGGACGTAATACTTGCATTTATTGCTTGCTCCAATAGCACGCCAGTAGGCGTGCTAATTTAAACTATATTAACCGTTTACTACATCGCTAACCGCTTTTTCAAAGCGCGCTAAGCCTTCTTTAATATCTTCAAACGGAATAACTAAAGACGGTGTAAAGCGAATTACATTCATGCCAGCTACAAGGTTCATTAAACCATTATTAGCACTTGCTACTAAAAAGTCGCGTGCACGGCCTTCAAATTTGTCATTTAGTACTGCGCCAATTAATAAGCCTTTACCACGTACTTCGCTAAATACGTTGTATTTTTCGTTAATTGCGTTTAATCCGTCACGGAATAATTGCTCGCGCTCTTTAACACCGTTTAGTACGTCTGGTGTATTTACTGTATCAAATGCCGCTTCGGCCACAGCACAAGCAAGTGCGTTTCCGCCATAAGTAGAACCGTGAGTACCAATTTTTAAATGCTCAGCAATAGGTGTACGAGTGATCATAGCGCCAATAGGAAAACCACCACCCAATGCTTTTGCCGTTGTTAAAATGTCAGGAACAACCCCTAAACCTTCATAAGCGTATAAATCGCCTGTGCGACCAACACCCGTTTGTACTTCATCAAAAATAAGTAACGCGTTATGTTTAGTACAAAGTTCGCGTACTTTTTTAGCAAATTCATCTGTTGGTGAAATAATACCGCCTTCACCTTGTAATGGTTCCATCATAACAGCACATGTTTTATCGCTGATCAGCGCTTCAAATGCCGCTATATCGTTAAAATCACAATGTACTATGTCAGCAGGTTTTGGACCAAAGCCATCTGAATAAGCCGCTTGCCCGCCCACAGTTACTGTAAAGAATGTGCGACCATGGAAACCTTTATTAAATGCAATAATTTGCGTTTTTTCAGCGCCATATACGTCCAATGCATAACGACGAGCTAATTTAAGAGCGGCTTCGTTTGCTTCTGCGCCTGAGTTTGCAAAGTAAACTTTATCAGCAAATGTTGCTTCAACCATTTTTTGAGCTAAACGAAGTGCTGGCTCATTGGTCATAACATTTGATAAATGCCAAATTTTTTCGCCTTGCTCTTTTAATGCTGTAACTAATGCAGGATGACAGTGACCCAAACAGTTAACGGCAATACCACCGGCAAAATCAATGAACTCATTGTTATTTTGATCCCAAACGCGTGAACCTTCACCACGAACTGGGATAATTGCTGATGGGTTATAGTTTGGTACCATTACGTCGTTAAATAAGTCTCTTGTTACTTGCATTTTTACACCTAAATTTAATGGGCTTAGATAAAAGATTAGTTGCTAACTCAAAGAAGAATATAGCCTTTATTCTTCAGCAAACACGTTATTATTTCTTATAGAGGTCATTATCGAAGGTTAGCTGTTAAAATTGCAGTGCTATTTTGTGAAAAATGATTAAAATAAAAGTCAAAATAACGAAGAAAATAACCATTATGATAACTCCACAAGATGAAAAGCTACTTTCTGTACTAAAAACAAATGCAAGAGCGAGTATTTCTGATCTTGCGCGAATGCTTGACTTGTCTCGTTCAACAGTACAGAGCCGAATGCTCAAATTAGAAGAAACCGGTGTAATTAAAGGCTATAGCGTTGATTACGGTGACGACTACCTTAGTAAAATGGTATCAGCTCATGTGTCTATAAAAGTAAGACAAAAATTAACGACTAAAACAAACATTGAGCTTAAGCAAATTGATGCTATTTCACAGCTATATGCCATAAGTGGTGAGTTTGATTTAATTGCGGTGGTACAGGCTCAAAATTTAGAACAGCTTAGTCATTTGTTGGACGATATAGGAAATCTTGATGGGGTGGAGCGCACAACATCTTCTGTTATTTTAGAAACTAAATTTAAGCGCTAGAGTCAGTGAGTTTTTTGTTTTTAGTCGTTAAGTGAACACTCGGTATACTTTAGGTCAATAATAAAAAGGCTAGGGTCTGTTGAACCTTCAAGGTTAAATTAACAGCCCCCAAAAAATTCTTCCTAGGCGCTATTTTCTCTTGGTTGCCTACATAGATGCAGGGTAGGGGGCGTGAGCAGGGCGCGGAAGCTTTGCTCGGTTTTTATTTATTCTTACATGGATGTAAGCAATTAGAATAACGCAGGAGCAGTTATCGAGCACACTAGCTTATAAATCTTGCGCCGCAATTAAATAGCACCTAGTTTGAACAAATTTTTATCCACAAAGATAAACAGACCCTAGATATAAATGCATTAATTTAAATATTTAAGCGTGCTTTTTATAAGTTAATAGCAATAAATCATAGATTTAAATATTGAAGCTATTGATAAGGTACAAAATTTTGTAAAGAAAATTAATACTTTTTTATATGCATGACTATACTTGTTTTAATTTGTACATTATTTAGCAATGGATTATGCCCGCATATCTTTTCACTCTTTTGTTAGGTTTAACTGGGCCTCTCCAGTTTGGGACAAACTTACCCACCACAGCTCCTAATAATGCAGTCAACCAAGTCGAGTGTATTTTATTTGAAATGGGAGCGCCTTTTCAGCTACAAACCTTGCCATGGTTACGTGCACGTCGAGAAGTAAAGTTAGAGCGCTTAGATGGATATTTCACAACCCATTTAATGCCTGAAATGAAAGCTTATGGACGTATATCATCCCCCATTTTTTTAGAAAGCTGGTACTGGTTCACTCACCCAGAGAGCATTAATAAACCAAAAAATAAAATGCGTTATGGTGCAGTAAGAGGAAGTTATCAAGCAAATTGGTTTAAAACTCAGAATATTATTGCTGAGGTAGAAGTAAATTCATTAGAAGAAATAGTAAATGTAATGCACCATAAACGGATTGATAGAATCCTACTTGATTTAGACGATTTTGAATTAGCAGCCTCTAAGCTAGGGATCAATAAAGACGAGTACCAAAAAGAATTTTTTAGATATGTACCTTTGGGATTATTTGCTTCGCATTCACTTATCAAACGCCTTCCTGAATTTATGCAGCAGTTCGATGAAAATATAAATACTTGTGCGCAAGCTCCATTTTCACTATCAAAAAGTGAAGAAACGCAAATACTTGATAGGCTCTACAGTAGCGCTAAAACCTTATTAAACTTACCTAGTTTAGTCGAAGAAGTTCAAATAAGTAATGAGTCTCCTTTGAGTGAGCCTGAAATTATGAAACGAGACCAGCTATGGATAAAAGAAAGTAAACACGTTGGGCATGCTGATGCGTTAACTATGCTTGATTTACCGTTATCTAAGGTATTTAAAAAATGGCAATCGCAGTTTAAAGGTGTTGTTACTGAGCTTATATTGACTGATAGCCAAGGAAAAAATATAGCAATAAGTAAGTTAACCAGTGATTACTGGCAAGGAGATGAGAATAAGTTTACTAAAATATTTAAACAGTCAAAGGACTATAACTTTGATAGCGTTACATATGATGCATCAACACATCATTTTCAAGTACAGCTAAGTTTTCCTGTTTTAGATAATAATAGCCATATTGGAGTGTTGATTTTAGGTGTTGATGTAGAAAAAGCACTCCATTCGTCAAACGAAAAGAGTAACTAACTCGATACCTTTTACATAAGTTAGCTAAGCTTTGGAACTTTTGCTTAGCTAACATTATATTATGGATGTATTTTTTCTGAGGTCGGCTTTTTTCTTATAATTTCTTTTTTGGCTTCATCAAGCTTTATAAAATAAGCATTACCGCCAATACCTTTAAATTCTTCATCTGTAAATACAATAGTATTGTCATCAAAAAAAGTGACAGCTTCTTTTTGAGTTACTATTCCTAAGTCAATTTTTGATACATCGCCAGAAAAAAACTTATCACCCTCAAAATTTTCGAATAACCAAATACTGGTTGAATCAAGTAATATCAGCTTTTTACGATCAGGGCTTAAAGCAGCCGATGTTATCCAGCATAGCTTTTCTAAAGTGGTACATGTTTTAAATGAATCTATTAACTCGGCTTTAAAATTAGCAGCATGATCGCCCACTTTATAAACCTTAGTAATACCATCAAATGGCTCTGTGCGGTTTTTAGTAAATAAATATAAGTGACGTCCTAGAGCTACAAATGCCTCTAAATCAAAATTACGGTTATTAGGCTTTATAGGACTGCCATCCATTTCGGGGTAGGTAAACTTAATTATTTCTGCTTGAGTCGTATCTGTTTTTATATCTATCGGGTTTTCTATTTTATAAATAGTGAGCCATCTACGATCGTTTTTGTTATTACCAAAATCGCCTAAAAAGAAGTGCCCAAATTTGTTTTGGGTCATGTCTTCCCAATCAATGTTTTTAGCGTTTTCAACTAAAATTTCTTTAGCAATAGAACCGTCTTTATTGAGTCTGTATAGCTTTGGTTCATTGCCTCCGTCGTTAATAGCCCATAAACGTTGTTGTTTATCAAATTCTATTCCTGATATTTCTTTTAATTTAGGGTCAACTGAAATTTCTTTTTTACTGTATAGGGTATAAATTGAGGTACCAATAAATGCAGCTACAACTAAAAAAATGATGGTGGTAGTTATTAAAATGGTTTTTTTCAACATGAAATTAATGATATTTCAGAGTATTAGAATGATGTGTATTATCCATGATGAAGTAATATAAAAAAAGTAATTTAGGATTTTAAATTTTCTTCGGATATTTGCAGCTATAAATATTTATATATTGAACTAATGAGGTTTTTAATAGTTTGTTGGTTTGAATATTGCTCTGTATGTTAAGTATCATTTAAAGCGTATTGTATATAAGGTTAATGCACCTTTTTGGTGTAATTGAAATATTATTTGCACTGTAATAAAGCGTAAATAAAGTTTTGTTTAACTAATAACACGTTTAATGATTTTTAGATGGTTACCACATCGCCTTTTTGTTTAGTTGTATGGCCTGTGGCAAAGATTAAGTACCCTTTTTGGTTTAGTTGGAGCCTGCTATGTTGAATAAACGTTTTTTTAAAACAAAAGATGAAGCTGAAGTTACTTTTGAATTTTCTCATCCAGAGGCAGAAGAAGTTTGCTTATTAGGTGAATTTAATGATTGGAAACCAGTGCCAATGAAGCTTTATAAAAAACAAGGTGTGTTTAAATTTAAGCAACGCTTACCTATCGATCAACAATTTCACTTTCGTTATCTGATTAATGGAGACATTTGGGATAACGACCATCAAGCTGACGGTTATATCGGCAATACATTTGGCACAGAAAACAGCATAGTAAATACTCAACGCACTAATTAAGGCGATTCAATGGATGCTCTTTCGCAGTTGTTCTACCTGCATGGTATTGGCTTTGAATTCACTAAGTATACAGGTGAACAGGTATTTTTTAGCGAAGAAACGCGTAAACGTGCTTTGCAATGTTGTGGTGTTGATACAAATAATGAAGCAGGAATAGCTCAACTAACTTATGATTTAGATGCATCGCTTTGGCTTGCTTTAGTACCTAGTGTGAGTTTAGTTGAGCAAAGTACATGTTTGTTAAAGCTTCGTATAGATGAACGTCAGCAATATTTAGCCGCTAATATCGATGTCCCTTCACTTGGAATGCATTTAGCATTTGATAACCTTTATAACTTGGCTGTCACTGGTGAATATTACTTGCATGGCGTTCGCTATATTGAGCTGGCACTACCCATTGGTAATATGCCAATTGGCTATCATGACGCTAATGTTCAGGTAGGTGAGCAACACGCTATTACACAAATTTGGTGCGTGCCTGAGCAAGTCTATCAAGTGGGAGACACAAAGCGCACTGGATTATCTATTCAGCTTTACACATTAAAAAATAGAGCGAATTTTGGTATTGGCGACTTTGACGATTTATTAGCGCTTACAAAACTATGCAGCTCCCAAAACATGGATTATATATTACTTAATCCACTGCATTTGTTATTTGCTGATATGCCAGAGCGAGCCAGTCCTTATAGCCCTAATAGTCGCGCTTTATTAAATCCTCTTTATATTTCTATCGTACTAAGCGAAGACGCAATAAATAACGAAAACCTTGACGCCATTATGCAGCAAGATGATGTCGCTGCACTTATTAAAAGTAATGATCAGTTTATAGATTATGAAAATGTAAGTCGTATAAAGTATACGTTATTTGAAGCGCTTTATAATCAGTTTGAATTAACGGCAAGTGATGAGCGTCGCCAAGCGTTTACTGATTTTTGTAATGCTCACTCTACTACGTTAAATACCCTCGAATCAGATAACCTAACATTTGCTTATTACCTGCAATGGCAAGCGCATATGCAACTTGCACTGTGTCAAAAAAGTTGCGCAGAGAGAGGCATGGCTATTGGCTTAATAAACGACTTAGCTGTTGGTTGTGCTGGCGATGGGGCTGAATTTAAAAACCAGCAATCGCTGTTTAGCCAAGGTGCAAGTGTAGGCGCTCCACCCGATCCATGGGCTGAAGCAGGTCAAAATTGGGGCCTCCCAGCCCTCAATCCCCAAAGCCTTAGTAATAATCACTACCAATTTTACCGCTTGCTCATTCGCGCAAACATGCAAAACGTAGGTGGACTTCGAATTGACCACGTAATGGCTATTAGGCGCCTATGGTGGTGCTTTGAAAGCAATGGCGAACAAGACGGCTGTTATGTTTATTATCCGTTTGAGCATTTACTTGCCATTTTAAAAATTGAATCGCATATTAATCAGAGTATTGTTATTGGTGAAGATTTAGGCATCGTACCGCCAGAGGTTAGGGAAGCTTTGGCATCTAGCGGTATTTTTTCCAACAGCTTATTTTATTTTGAGAAACAACACAGTGGAGAGTTTTTATCGGTAGATGAGCTAGCAACACATTGTTTGTTAATGATAGCCAATCACGATGTCCCTCCATTTACAGGCTGGTGGCAACATGATGATTTAGATATTAAGCAACAATATAAGCTTATAACTTGCAATGAATACGAGCAACTAAAGCAACAGCGAATAGAAGAGCAACAAAGGTTACTACGTTTTATTAATCACGATGGCAATACAACTGAGCTTTTATTACATAGTGAAGCAGTGACTGTTTATAGCGCACTTGCATTGTGTTTAGCAGGCTCTCAATCGCGTTTATTTGCAATACAAATAGATGACTTAGATGAGCAGAAGTATCCGGTTAATATCCCCGGGACAGATAAAGAATATCCTAATTGGCGACGTGTATTAACGCATACCAGTGAAGAAATTTTTACCAAAAATGCCTCACTTTTAGCTGCTATCGATTCAATAAGGAAAGGTTAAATGAGCAGTACAACTAATGAAAATAGTTATGATGCACAAGTACACGCATTAAATATAGGGCGATTTAAAGACCCATTTAGCTTCTTAGGGGCACATAAAACGGATGCTGATGTTGAAATTCGTTTTTATCTACCTTGTGCAATAAGCGTAAGTGTTACATTAAATAATAAAAGTATTAAGGCGAAACGCTACCAGCAAAGTGACTTATTTATAGCCAAAGTTGATGCTTTGCCCACTGCGCCATATGAATGCATTGCTCAGTACACAGATAGCAGCGTTACCTTTTATGATGAATACAGCTTTGAAAGCACACTTGATGCAGAGGCAATGTATTTATTTAACGAAGGCAGTCTTGAACATGCTTACTCGCATTTTGGTGCACATTTTAGTACTCAACAAAACGTAGACGGTGTACGTTTTTGTGTATGGGCGCCTAATGCGGCAAGTGTCTCTATTATTGGTGAGTTTAACTTTTGGCAAGCGAATCGCCACTTTATGCGCTTTCATCCTGCAAGTGGTGTATGGGAGTTATTTGTACCAGGCCTTAAAGCTGACATGTGCTACAAATTTGCAATTACCGCGCAAAGTGGAGAGGTGCTCGAAAAAGCCGACCCTTTTGCATTTAAAATGCAACAAGCACCTGGCACTGCAAGTGTACTGCAGTATAAACCAGTACCTATAAAGCTTGGCGAGCAGGCTCTTCAAAACAGACAAAAGCGTAACCATATAGATGCACCAATTAGTATTTATGAAGTGCATTTAGGCTCATGGCAACGGGCTGAAAACAACCGCTATTTAAGTTACACAGAGCTTGCCGACAAACTCGTTAGCTATGCCCTTGAAATGAATTTTACTCACCTGCAACTTATGCCAATAAGTGAATACCCGTTTGATGGTTCGTGGGGGTATCAGCCTGTTGGATTATTTGCACCTACCAGCCGCTTTGGCGACTACAACAGCTTTAAATACTTTGTCGAGCAGTGCCACAAAGCTAATTTAGGTATTTTGCTTGATTGGGTACCAGGGCATTTTCCAAGCGATCCGCATGGCTTACATCGATTTGATGGCACCCATTTATATGAGCATGCTGATAAGCGCCAAGGGTTTCATCCTGATTGGAATACCTACATTTATAACTACGACCGTCCTGAAGTTAAAAGCTTTTTAATATCAAATGCTATGTATTGGCTACATCAATTTGGTTTAGATGGCCTGCGTGTAGATGCCGTAGCTTCTATGTTGTATTTAGATTACAGCCGAAAAGAAGGCGAGTGGGTTGCTAATTGTTACGGCGGGCGTGAAAACTTAGGTGCAATTGAGTGCCTAAAGCAAGTCAATATACGCAGCTATAAAAACAACCCAGGCATTATGATGGTGGCTGAGGAGTCGACAGCATGGCCGGGTGTCACCCAAAGTGTTGAGCACAACGGTTTAGGCTTTGGTTATAAGTGGAACATGGGTTGGATGAACGATAGTTTGCATTACATGCAACACGACCCACTTTATCGTCAGCATCATCATCACGAAATGACTTTTTCGATGGTATACGCGTTTAGCGAAAACTATATATTGCCATTAAGCCACGATGAGGTAGTACATGGTAAAGGCTCGTTAATTGAAAAAATGCCAGGCGATGATTGGCAAAAATTTGCAAATTTACGCGCTTATTACGCATTTATGTGGGCACACCCGGGTAAAAAACTCTTATTTATGGGCGGTGAAATCGCACAGCGAAAAGAGTGGGGGCACGATCATTCTATCGATTGGCATTTACTTGAGCACCAAAGCCACAGCGGTATAAAGCACACCGTAAAAGCGCTCAATACCGTTTATAAAACCCAACCCGCGTTGTATGAGCTTGATTCGAGCGCGGCTGGTTTTACCTGGATAGATAACAATAATAATCAGCAGAGCATTTTAAGCTTTGTTCGCTATGCTAAAAACGCAAAAAACTTTGTGGTTGTTATTGCTAATTTTACCCCTGCGTCCTATGAAAACTACGTTATTGGCGTACCGAGTAAAGGGCGTTACAAGGTCATTGTAAATACAGATGATACTCAGTTTTTTGGCTCTGGCGTTGAGGTAACTAAAGATTCAGCGCAGATAGTTCACGCTACAAATGAATCAAATCATGGCTTTAAACACAGTATTTCAATTGCCATTGGTGGCTTAACAACTATTTACTTACAAAAGGTTGATGATGAGTAACCGATTTGATGTAGCCCCCGGTAATGTAGAACCGCTAGGCTCTAGTGTTATCAATAATGGAGTTAACTTCGCGCTTTATGCGCCAGGTGCAAGCCAAGCTTATGTGTGTTTGTTTGATAAAAGTGGCCATTCAGAAATTCTAAAAATGGCGATGAATATTAACGAAGGTGGCATTTGGAGTATTCATATTTCGCCATTAAACGCCGGCGCACTTTATGGTTTTAGAGTCGAGGGTGAATATAACCCTAAAAATGGCCAACTGTTTAACGAAAATAAGCTACTTATAGATCCATATGCAAAGGACTTGTTTGGTGAGTTCACATGGAGCGAACGCCATTATGGGCAAATGCCAATTGGTACTAAAAGCACCGTAAATAATGCGATTGATATACCTAAATCAAAAGTAGCTGCTCCTACGTTGTACGCGCATAAAAAGCCAAACCACCTTTGGTCAAACACGGTTATTTACGAGTGCCATGTTAAGGGCACAACGTGTCGTCATCCTAAAATACCTAAATCTCTACAAGGGAAGTTTTTAGGGTTAAGCCACCCAAGCTTTATTGAGCACTTACAAAGCTTTGGAGTTACAGCCGTTGAGCTTTTACCTGTTCATTCTTTTATTAGTGAGCAATTTTTAACAGGAAAAGGGCTGCAAAACTATTGGGGTTATAACACGCTTAACTTTTTTACCCCCCATAAAGACTATTTGGTAAACGACGATATAAACGAGTTTAAGCAAATGGTGCGCGAGCTTCATGCTGCCGACATAGAAGTTATTTTAGACGTTGTTTATAACCATACAGCAGAGGCAGGGGCGGATGGCCCAATATTATCGCTAAGAGGCTTTGATAACTTAGCGTATTACCGCACAGTAGAGGGTCAGCCTAATGTATATATAAACGATACCGGCTGTGGAAATACTATAAATATTGATCACCCTAAAACACTGCAACTTGTACTTGATAGCCTTCGTTATTGGGTTGAAGTAATGGGAGTTGATGGTTTTAGGTTTGATTTAGCGACCATTTTAGGCCGCTCAAAAGCAGGCTTTAGCTCCGCACATACTTTTTTACAAGTAGTTGCCCAAGACCCTGTGCTTAACAAAGTTAAGTTAATAAGTGAGCCTTGGGATATAGGCCCAGGTGGTTATCAGCTTGGTGCATTTCCGCCGCCATGGCGAGAATGGAACGATCAATATCGCGATGTAATTAGACGTTTTTGGCAAAGTGAAACAGGCATTATTGCAAGCGTTGCAAAACGTTTGCACGGATCGTTTGATATTTTTGAGCACAGCCAACGTGGACCACTTAATAGCATTAACTTTATAACGAGTCATGATGGTTTTACCCTTGCTGATTTAGTGAGTTATGAGCATAAACATAACGAAGCTAATGGCGAGCAAAGCAGAGATGGACACAGCGCAAATCATTCGTTCAACTGTGGAGTAGAAGGCTTTACTAGTGACTCAAAAATAAACGCACTGCGTTTGCAACAACAAAAGAACTTTTTACTTACTTTAATACTCTCAAAAGGTGTTCCCATGATTGCCGCTGGCAGCGAAATGGCGCACTCTCAAGGGGGTAATAACAATGCTTATTGCCAAAATAATCGCACTAGCTGGCTTGCCTGGAAAGATTCTCAACTTAATCATTCGCTAACACGATTTATTGATGATGCTTTAAAAATTAGACGCGCGCACAGTGCGTTCAAACACAGTGTATTTTTAGATGATATAGACGAGCGTTTTACCGTTAAGTGGTTTACCGAACAAGGTAAAACCATGACCGACGCTCATTGGCATGAAGATACCAGACAGTTTTTAATGTATAGCTTACTTGATAAGCAAAACAATCATGCATTGCTGATGGTATTTAATGCCAGTAAAAAAACAGTTTTTTGCCAAATGCCGCCTTCGCCTATTAATGCGCCGTGGCAAATGGTTTTATCAAGTGTAAATAATGCATCTGTGAGTAGTAATGAAGATGCGATGGTTGAAATTTCAGCACAAAGTAGTTGGGTTTTTAGTGCTAATTTAGAGGATGTAAGTCATGGCTAAACAAAGTGAACAAGTGTGTGTAGTAAAGAGCTGGCAAGAAGGGCCCGTTATTGATGAAAGTACGCTTAAAGATGACTTAACACGGCATTTTTATTATACCCTAGGTCGCGATAAGGTCGGCGAATCAAGACTGTATTTATACCATGCTTTAGCGCTGACTATTCGCGACAGACTTGTTGCCCGCTGCAGAGAAACGAATCAACAAATTAAGCAAGAGAAACGCCGCAAAACGGCTTACCTTTCTCTTGAGTTTTTGATGGGACGTGCGCTGGGTAATGCAATACTAAACCTAGATTTAGACGACCAAGTTGCTGCTGCATTACAAGAATACTGCACAACAGTAGAAACGCTTGAAGATGCCGAGCACGACGCAGGCCTAGGAAATGGTGGGCTAGGGCGCCTTGCAGCCTGCTTTTTAGATAGCTGTGCTAGTTTAGCGTTGCCTGTTATTGGCTATGGCCTACGATACGAATACGGCATGTTTAATCAATCGATTAAAGATGGTAACCAAATTGAGCAACCAGATAACTGGCTACGTGAAGGACATCCATGGGAGCTAAGCGCACCAGAGCATGCAAAACGTGTGAAGTTTGGTGGCTATGTGCAAAGTTACACAGATAAATTTGGCAGAGAGCACCGTCAATGGATGAGTTCACAAGATGTATTAGCTGTACCTTACGATGTCCCTGTCCCTGGGTATAAAAACAATATCGTAAATACACTTCGTCTGTGGAAATCAGAGGCAACAGATGAATTTAATTTAACCGAATTTAATGCGGGCAGTTATTCAGAAGCCGTCGCACAAAAAAATCTAGCCGAACAGATCACCATGGTGCTGTATCCAAATGACAGCAGCGAAAATGGTAAGGAGCTTAGGTTACGCCAACAATACTTTTTATCATCGGCGAGTATTCAAGACGTAGTCGACCAATGGGTTTCCCAACATGGCGAGAGCTTTAGTGACTTTGCTGATTTTCATGTTTTTCAGTTAAATGACACGCATCCAAGTATTGCTGTTGCGGAGCTAATGCGTATTTTAATTGATGATTACGAATTAAATTGGAACGACGCTTGGGAAATTACAACTAAAACAATGGCTTACACAAATCATACGCTACTTCCTGAAGCGCTTGAAAAATGGTCTGTTTCGTTGTTTTCAAAATTATTGCCACGCATTTTAGAAATAGTTTACGAGATAAATGCACGCTTTTTAGCACAAGTTTCACAGCAATGGCCGGGAGATGTTGAAAAGCAACGTGCATTGTCACTGATTGAAGAGGGTGATGAGCCGCAAATTCGTATGGCTTATTTAGCTATTGTAGGTAGTTACTCTGTAAATGGCGTAGCAGCACTTCATACTGAACTGTTAAAAGCGGGATTATTTAAAGAATTTTATGCACTGTGGCCAGATAAGTTTAATAACAAAACAAATGGTGTAACGCCTCGTCGATGGCTTGCGCACTGTAATCCAGTATTAAGTGAATTAATTGGTGAAAAAATTGGCCATGATTGGGTTAAAAACTTTTCAAAAATTAGTGACCTACGTCGTTTTTATGACGACAAGGCATTTCATGAGCAGTGGCAAAATGCTAAACGTGAAAACAAACAACGTTTAGTTGATTTAGTTAAGGCGCGCTGCGATATCGATTTTGATGTATCAATGATGTTTGACGTACAAGTAAAACGTATCCACGAATACAAACGTCAGCTATTAAACATACTTCATGTGATTCATTTATATGACCGTATTCGCCGTGGGGATACCCAAGGGCTTGTTCCTCGTTGTGTTCTATTAGGTGGTAAAGCAGCGCCGGGTTATTACATGGCTAAAAAAATTATTAAGCTTATTAATAACGTGGCAGAGGTTATAAATAAAGACCCTCAAGCTGCGCCATATTTACGCGTCGCCTTTTTGCCTAATTACAACGTAACCGCAATGGAAGTTATTTGTCCTGCAACTGATCTCTCAGAGCAAGTATCTACCGCAGGCAAAGAAGCGTCTGGTACTGGCAACATGAAATTTATGATGAATGGTGCATTGACAATAGGCACGCTGGATGGCGCAAACATTGAAATTAGAGATGCTGTTGGTGCTGATAACTTCTTTTTGTTTGGCGCACAAGCGCACGAAATTGACGATATTAAATCACGTTATAATCCAGAGCATTTAATATCGCAAAATAGCGATTTAAAGAATGTGATGCAATTACTCGAGAGCGGGCATTTTAATTTATTTGAACCATGCTTATTTGACGACATAACAAATGCAATTAAGAGCCCGCACGATCCATGGCTTGTTGCTCACGATTTTGAAAGTTATGTAGCAGCTCAAAAAGAAGTTGATAAAGCTTACGCAGATCAGACCTACTGGACACAAATGAGTATTTTAAATACAGCAGCCAGTGGTATGTTTTCAAGTGACAGAACCATAAGCCAATACAGTGAAGATATTTGGCATTTAGAACCCCTCAATATTAGTGAAACAGACTTAACGACAACTAAAAGCCATGCCACTAACAGCCTAGACTAAATGGAGAGAGTATTATGCCTAATTATGCAAATCGCTACATAAGTAGCCTAACCAGAGAAACTTACGCGTTAATACTGGCAGGCGGTCGCGGTTCTCGCCTGCATGAGTTAACCGATTGGCGAGCAAAGCCAGCAGTTTACTTTGGTGGTAAACATCGAATTATCGATTTTCCACTATCAAACTGCATTAACTCGGGTGTGAGACGTGTTGGTATTGCTACACAATATAAATCACATTCATTAATACGCCATGTAAACCGCGCATGGGGGCACTTTAAAAAAGAGCTAGGAGAGTCGGTTGAAATACTACCTGCATCTCAGCGCCAAGGTGATGATTGGTATTGTGGAACCGCAGATGCTGTTTTTCAAAACATAGATATTATTCGTCACGAGCTTCCTAAATATGTGATGATTTTGTCTGGAGATCATGTGTACCGTATGGACTATGGTGCTTTATTAGCTGAACATGTGCAAAAAGGCGCAGATATGACTGTGTGTTGTATTGAAGTTCCAGTAGAGGAAGCCGCAGACACGTTTGGTGTAATGACCGTTGATGAAGAAAATAGAGTGTGTCGTTTTGATGAAAAACCAGCAATGCCGAGCTCCGTACCCGGCAAGCCAGGTACATGTTTAGCATCAATGGGGAACTACATCTTTAATACTGAATTTTTGTTTGAGCAACTTAAAAAAGATTCTGAGAATGAAGGCTCTGGACGCGATTTTGGTCACGATATTATTCCAGCGATTATAGAAGAGCATAATGTATTTGCCTTCCCATTTAGAGATCCAAACCAAGAAGGGCAACCTTATTGGCGAGATGTAGGTACGCTTGATTCGTTCTGGGAAGCTAATATGGAACTGGTAATGCCAGAACCACAACTTGATTTATACGATCCAACGTGGCCAATATGGACTTATCAAGAGCAACTACCACCTGCTAAGTTTATTTTTGATGATGAAGATAGACGTGGTATGGCTTTAGACTCAACAGTCTCGGGTGGGTGTATTATTTCGGGCTCTGCGGTTAGAAAATCCCTGTTGTTTTCTAACGTTCACGTTCGCTCATTTTGTACCATTGAGCAGTCGGTTATTTTACCCGGTGCGGTTATAAACCGAGGTTGTAAAATTAAACGCGCAATAATAGATAGAAGCTGTGAAATACCGGCAGGTCTTGAAATAGGTTTTGACAAAAAAACAGATGAAGAAAACGGCTTTAGGGTATCTAAAAAAGGTATCGTTCTTGTTACACGTGATATGCTCACTGAGCTTGCAAAAAAGTTAGAACGCCAAGCGCGAGAAAATAAAAAGCTAGCGTAACAACAAGTTAGATAAGCACGACAACATAGCTTGCTCATTTGTGAGCAAGCTCACACAGGTTTAAAGGAAATAATAAATTAATGCATGTATTAATGGTTGCAGCAGAAAATGACGCGTTACCAGGCGCAAAAGTAGGCGGTGTGGCAGATGTAGTACGCGATGCACCTAGGGCACTCGCAAAGCAAGGTATAACGGTTGATGTTGTTATTCCTGATTACGGGTTTGTGCCGCTTGAGCGTATTTATGTAGGTGAAGTAACCGTTGCATTTAATGCTCAACCTCATGTGTTAACCGTTTTTAATGTACAACAAGCCGAAAATAATGTAAGCCAAATTGTTATTAGCCACCCGCTATTTAGTGAATCAGGCAGTGTATATTGTAACGATGCACCCGGGAGGCCTTTTGCAACTGATGCGACTAAATTTGCTCTATTTAACGCAGCCGTCTGCGAAGCGTTATTACAAGGTGTATTAAAGCGCCCTACAGCGCTGCATTTACATGATTGGCACAGTGCCTGCGTTGCAGTTTTACTTAAGTTTGAGCCACGTTATAGCTCACTTAATACCTTACCTATTGCCTTCACTGTGCATAATATTGCACTGCAAGGTATTAGACCTTTCAAACATGATGATTCAAGCTTAGAGGCGTGGTTTCCATCACTTAGTTATAATGGCCAGCAATTATGCGACCCGCGTTACCCTCATTGTTTTAATCCTATGCGCAGTGCAATAAATCTATGCGATAAAATACATGTTGTATCGCCAACATATAGCCAAGAGGTTCTCGAACCTAGTAATTACGAACATGGTTTTTTTGGTGGCGAAGGGCTTGAGCAAGATCTGCAAAATGCAGCAAGCCAAGGCAAGCTTGTTGGTATTTTAAATGGCTGCGAATATCCAAGCAATGCACTTGAAGGAGCAACTCTCGCTGATTTTTATAGCCAAGCTGAGAGTACTTTATTTACTTGGATGGCAATTAGCGAGCAGTTACAAAGTGGCTACTATATTGCCCACCAACGACTACAGCAATTTAAAGCAACGGTTAATAACGGTCCATTAGTTACAAGCGTTGGCCGTCTTACTGAGCAAAAAGTGTTGTTATTGTGCCAGCAGGTTAATGGGGTTTTAGCTATTGATAAAGTGTGCCAATTAATTAATGAGCATAACGGCAGACTTATTATTCTCGGCTCGGGTGACAAAGAGCTCGAAAGTATATTTACCAAAGCAATGGCGCGTAATTCCAATCTTTTATTTTTAAAGGGGTATGGGCAAGGTGTTGGCGATTTAATGTATCAATTAGGTGACTTATTTTTAATGCCAAGCTCGTTTGAACCGTGTGGTATTAGCCAAATGCTAGCAATGCGAGCGGGGCAACCGTGTTTAGTACACAGTGTTGGCGGATTAAAAGATACTGTTAAACACCACGAAAATGGTTTTAGCTTTAATGGAGACACGTTGGCAACGCAAACGCGTAATTTAATTAGCTGTTTAGACGAAACTCTCTTAATTAAAAAGCAAAATCCTAAAAGATGGCATAAAATTAAGCACAGCGCAGAGCAAATGCGTTTTTCGTGGCCACAAGTGGCAACTGATTATATAACAACCTTATACCGGTAAATCGTTTCTGTACTTTAAAGTTTAGTGACAAATCTACCTGCTTAGGGTTTAATTACTTAGTATTATATAAAAGCTAAGAAGTAGGTAATGTGTCTGTATTTGTTGCAAGGCAAGCAATATTCAATCGAAGTAAAAAAGTAGTAGCCTATGAGCTACTTTTTCGTGATAGTCCAAAAAATTATTTTCCAGATATTGCAGAAGGCCAAGCAACAGCAAGGCTTATTATGGAAAATCAATTAAATTTAGGTACACGCCATATTACATCAGGCAAAAAAGCGCTTATTAATATAGGACCAGAATCACTAAAACTCGATTTATGTGCTTTCTTACCATGTCAAGACGTTGTGATTGAGCTGCTCGAAACCATAGAACCTACCGACGATAACTATGAGCTATGCCGAGGTTTATTTCATAGTAACTACAAACTCGCGCTCGATGATTTTGTATATAAACCACAATGGGATCGTTTTTTAAAGCTTGTGAAACTCATTAAATTTGATATTGCAATTACACCTCTTAGCGAAATACAGCCCATAGTTACTAAGTTACAAGCGCATAAAAAAATAAAAATACTAGCCGAAAAAATAGAAACACAAGAAGACTACAAGCTCGCCTTTGATATGGGGTTTGATTATTTTCAAGGCTATTTTTTTGCAAAGCCTACAATGATCAAGCAAAACGACATTGATTATAATTATGGTTTAGTCGTCGCTATTTACGCAGAAATAATGAAGCAAAGCCCTGATATTAAAACCATCGCAAGCCTGTTTGAGCTAGATGCTGCACTCGCATATAAGTTACTAAGATTAATAAACAGCGGTGTGTTTCCTATACAAAGCCAAATATCGTCATTAAAGCAAGCGCTTGTGTATTTAGGACACGAACGCCTGAAAAAGTTTGTGAGCCTTATTGTTACTGCTCATACAGCGGGTAAAAAGCCAGCAGAGCTAATGCAAGTATGTGTTGTACGTGCTCGCTTTTGTGAGCTTGTGGCAAAAAATGTTGATAAAAGTCAGTCAGGCGAAGCATTTTTAACAGGGTTATTCTCGTTACTGGATGCAATCCTTGATCAACCAATGAGCTTGCTTGTTGAAAAGCTACCTTTCCCTGATGAAATAAAAACGGCATTATTAGGGGACAAAAACACACTTTATTATATTTTAAACGTTGTTAAAGCATATGAAACAGGAAGCTGGTGGGCACTTGAACAAGCCGTACTTTTGCTAAATATAGACAGTGCTATACTACCTCCACTTTACCAACAGTCAGTCGATTGGGCTGACAGTTATAAGAATAATATTTAACGGATAATAGCTTTAATGCGCAATTATAATATGGACTTTGTTCGCGGCGTTGCCGTGCTTGGACTTGTTTACATGAATGCTTACGCCTTCGGCATTTTTGAATATGGGTATAGCTCCTTAACTAATCCTCCTGTTAGCGACTCAATTATTCACACCTTTAGCAGCGTGTTTGTAGACGGGCGTTTTAGAACACTGTTTAGTTTGCTTTTTGGTGCTGGGCTTTACATTCAGTGGCAACGTTACAAGTCTGAAGTGCAGATAAAAAGCAGGCTCTATTGGTTAATCCTCTTTGGTTTAGCGCATGGTTTTTTACTTTGGGCCGGTGATATTTTATTTGTTTACGGTGTATCTGGCTGGTTTGTTATTAAATATTTAGAAAGTGATAGCAACGTACTTTTAAAAAGAGGGTTTGCATTTACCTTGTTGTCGGCTGTGGTTACCTTACTTGTTATATCTAGCGTACCCGATGAAATAATTTACCGCGATACAGCACAGTTTATTGAATTATATAACCCACACTATATTGATTACTTTATTAGTAACCTTGCTATGAACACGTTAATGCTTGTTATGGTGCCAATAATGACAATGTGGATGTGCGTGGGCCTTATGCTCATTGGCATTTATTTATATAAACAAGACGTTTTTAGTAAAGGCTTAACGACTCAGCAATTAATAGTTTGCGGTGCAATGACCCTTGTTTTTTGTGGAATCAGGCTTTATGCATCACAGCTTAATGGCAGCTTAGGATATGGGGTGCAAGAATTTATAAATATTTTTGCGGCGTTAGGTATGGCTACGCTGTATATTCATTTAATTGTTAAATTTTGCAATAACAGCGCACACGTTGGCACGCTTATTCAACAAGCGGGGCGCTTAGCATTTACTTTATATATTAGCCAAACACTCATACAATTATTGTTATATAAAGTGCTATTTACGCACTGGGTGCTCAATTTTGATCGTATTGACTACTGGTTAGTTGCAACGGCATTAGTTGCACTGCAGCTCATATTTACCTTTATATACAGCCGTTATTTTAACCAAGGCCCGCTTGAATTTGTATGGCGTAAATTAACGAAAGCAAAAATTAATGCTTAAACACCTATAAATTTTAAATTAGGGGCGAAAAAATAGTGTGGGTGGTTTACACTACTCGCCTTAAAAATTACTACGCTATAAGTGCCATGACCGAATTAAAACGTTTAAATAAATTTATTAGTGAAACAGGGTTTTGTTCACGCCGCGAAGCCGATAAATATATTGAGCAAGGTCGTGTCAGCGTTAATGGCTACTCGCCTGAAATGGGCGTAAAAGTTGCTGCTACCGATGTTGTATTGGTTGATGGCAAGCCACTTAAAGCCACACCAAAGCGCGTTTATATCGCTTACAATAAACCCGTTGGTATTACGTGTACTACCGAAAGTAAAATTCAAAGTAATATTATTCGCGCGGTAAATTATCCTACGCGTATATTTCCAATAGGGCGTTTAGATAGACCTTCTGAAGGGCTTATATTTTTAACTAACGAAGGCGACATCGTTAATAAAATTTTGCGTGCGGGTAATAACCACGAAAAAGAATATGTTGTTACGGTTGATAAACCGCTTAATCGTCAGTTTGTTACAAAAATGGCCAATGGCGTGCCTATTTTAGATACCGTGACTAAAAAGTGTAAAGTGACACAAACTGCCCCTAAAGAATTTAAAATAGTACTTACACAAGGTTTAAACCGCCAAATACGCCGTATGTGTGAATATTTAGGTTACGAAGTGGTGACGTTAAAGCGCACTCGTATAATGAACGTAACACTAAAAGGTTTAAAGGTAGGGCAGTGGCGTCATTTATCTGATACTGAAATGGCGCAAATAAACGACTCGATTTCTGACTCAGGTAAAACTCAAGAACATTCGCTTGATGCTAATAAACAATCAGAAAATAATACGCCGTCGATTCCTAAAAAGCGTGATTTTCAGGGTGAAAATCCTCGCCGTTTTAATAAAGGCGAACAAAGTGGCGAGCGTAGTACTGAGCGAAATTCAAGTCGCAACTCTGATCGCAGTAATGCTAATGGCGAGCGCAAAAATGAGCGCAGTAAAGCACCTTATCAAAAGCGTTCTACCACGTATGTTGGTAAGCCAAAAAGTATTAAAGAGAACAAGTCGTCACAGTCAAAACCTAGCTCGGGGCGTACCCTTAGCTTAAAAAAATAATCTGCACCTAAGTGGTATTCTACTACCACTGTATTTCTTGTACTATATTGCCAAGTGGGCTTGTAACGCCCACTAAATTTATATTGTTATTTTGCAAAGTCACCAATTTATTCTTATCTAAATACCATCTAAAAGTGTATTTTCTGTAGTTCTGTAAACTAAGCACAGTTAGCGTTGCACAACTGTACTCATAATCAGTTGGGCAACTACCTACTTCAAGTAATTGATGCTCTTGCTGCCATATATTATTGCTGTGTTTATTGGCCCATAATTTCACAGAAATACAAACTGACGTCCATAACCATAAGTAAATTAAAATAGGCAAAAACAGTGGTATAAATGCGCTGCGGAACTTCCCATGCTCAGTAATATAATTTTTAACTGTATGTTTAAATTCAAAGTTATTATTGTATTTTTTATATAGGTGCCTTAATAAAACAACCGACAACACTATCGCCGTTATTGGAAATAACGTAAATGTTAAGGTGTTATATATACTGTTGGGGATAAAAGCGGGGTCGGCTTGTTCATCCCATGCAAGTAAAGCCAGCGGAGGTGCTGTTACTAAGAGTAATATGGCGCTGTTGAAGAGTTGTTTAAAGGTCAAAGGGTATTCACTTATAAAATGTTGCTTGTATAAAGCCCAAATTAGCGCTTAATGTTTCGCTATTAAATGCTAAAGCCAATATAAAATAAGAGTATACCTAAATAAACAGCAATCGCCGATAACGAGTTTTTAGAGCGCAGGCGATTAATTAGGGCGTGTTGACCTTTCGTGATTGATTTTGCAGCAGCGTGTTTGATTTTTAGGCAAGGCGGAGCCTATGTAGTGTGGTTATTCCCCATAAATTGGCGATAACGCAGCATAAAGACCAAACATGCGCTGCCCTTTGGGTTCTTTCTAGGGACGATTAACTCTTTGTTGCTCAGTTTTTACTTAGCCCACTAGGTTACAAACCTCGCGCCGCGATTAAATCGCCCCTAGATTGAACAAATTTCAATCCACAAAGATCAACACGCCCTAGATCGCGTGTGCCATCAAACATACCGGAAATAACCAGTAGTATGCCCCCTGTAAAACGGTAGTTGTTTAAGTTCACGTTACCATTCTCGTCAGTTATAAAGCGTAAATAACCAAAAAGTATAAAAACGCTGCCCGCTATTAGTATCGCGGTTTTAAAGTTTTCCAAGGCTTTTCCATAATATTGAGTTAGATATTAAAACGCCACTGAGTCTAGCTAGTATAATTTTACTATATTTCGAATTCAAATTTTGCCTAAATCCATTAAATGTCCTCATTATGTCGCTATATTAGGCGTATATACGCTAAAGCTTGATTTATATTGTGCATTAGCAAGTACACCTTAGTTATATGTTGGGTAAGCTGTTAAGATGCGCCGTCTTAATAATGTAGAAAGGTTATAGAAGTAACATGTCAAAATTTTTCTTTATGGGTAAGCCCGACATAATGGGTAAAAATAACAGTAATGGATTTGCGCCAAATCGTACCGCAAAGGTAGGCACAGAGTTACACCCGTTAACGCTAATTGTAAACTCAGCTGAACGACAATCAGAAATAGAAGCCATATTAGAAGAGCATTCGCTGTTTGCTTCAATTGAAGTTAAAGCAGACGTACCAGAAGATATTCGCGAACTAGACTTTGCGCTTAGTAAATCAACACCACAAGTATTTGATAAAGTACCAGAGCGTAACGCACCTTGTGTATGTGGTAGTGGCAAAAAATATAAAAAGTGTTGCGGTTAGTTTCTTAACAACTAAATATGTAGCCTTTCTTTTTTTATCGGTATTAAATAAAAATGCCACAGGATTTTGAGCCTGTGGCATTTTTTAATGTTAACCAATTATATGTTTAACTACTTACGTGGCTCGTAATCAATTCTAAATATCACGGTGTACAGTACCGGCACTACAATTAGAGTCAAAATTGTAGCAAAGCC
Organism: Pseudoalteromonas sp. SR41-1; assembly: GCF_014164015.1. Classification (NCBI taxonomy): domain Bacteria; kingdom Pseudomonadati; phylum Pseudomonadota; class Gammaproteobacteria; order Alteromonadales; family Pseudoalteromonadaceae; genus Pseudoalteromonas; species Pseudoalteromonas sp. SR41-1. Next base: position 42,191 of record NZ_JACJEK010000018.1, on the reverse strand, counting down.
CAAACCAAACATAATTGTTACCGCCATTGATTGAAAAAACACGTCAAATAACAGCGGGATCATACCCAAAATAGTAGTTATAGCTGCCATTGCAACTGGTCGTACACGGCTCACACCAGAGTCAAACACGGCTTCATAGGGCGATTTACCTTCCCTTAATTCAAGGTTTATTTGATCAACTAATACAATACCGTTTTTAATTAGCATACCGCTTAAGCTTAACAAACCAAGTAGCCCCATAAAGCTAAACGGAGCATTCATCGCTAACAATCCCGCACTTACACCAATAATAGCCAAAGGCACAGTTGCCCAAATAACAAGTGGCTGTTTGAGCGAGTTGAAAAGTAGTACGGTTACTGCAAACATAGCTAAATAGCCCAGTGGTAATGAGCCAAATATTGCTTTTTGCGCTTTGCTTGATGACTCAAACTCACCGCCCCATTCTAGTTGGTAACCACGTGGTAGTTCCATGTTCTCTATTGGGCCGCGAATACGTGCAAATAATTTAGCGGGTGTTTCGTCCCCTAATACATTGTGATCGGCCATTACTGTAATAGTTCGTTTGCGATCGCGGCGCATTATTAGGCTGTCTTCCCACTGCACATCAAATTCGTCTACAACTTGAGTCACTGGTATAAATACACCAAGAACTGGGCTGTATATTTGAAGGTCGTGTACGCTTTCTACGTTTAAGCGCTCGTTAGCAGGAGAGCGAGCAATAATAGGCAGCAACTGCGTGCCATCGCGATATACGCCCACTTGTTTACCCGATAAGCTCGTTAGCAACACATTATCTAAGTCTGATTTACTAATACCTAATCGACGTGCTTTTTGCTCGTTAAACTGCGGGCGAATCATTTTGGTACGTGCGCGCCAGTCATCACGAATATTATATGCACCTTCGTCTTCACCAATCAGCTCTTCGGCTTTAGCGGCTAGTTGTCTTAAAACAACAGGATCAGGGCCCGAAAAACGCGCTTCTATTTTTGCATCAGTAGAAGGGCCAATTTCCATCGGTTTAATTTTAAGCTGTGCAGAGAGTGCATGATTGCTTGAGTAATCACGGACTGTTTGCATTACAGTTGCTACAGCTTCTCTGTCGGCAACACGAATAATTAATTGCCCGTACGCGGGATATGATTTTTCAGGCGCGTAGGTAAGCATAAAGCGCGGTGCACCTTGGCCTGTAGTACTTGTTACTTCTTCAACAAGGTCTTCTTTTTGCAAAAACTCTTCAAGCTTTTTAACGCCCTCAAGGGTTGAGCGAATATCAGAGCCTTGCTCTTGCCAATAATCTACATAAAACATAGGTGTATTAGAGGCAGGAAAAAACGACTGTTTTACAGAGCCAAAACCAACAACCGCAGTACACAGCAAAACAACCATTAATATAAGCGTGGTTTTTCTAAAGTGCAGCGCTAAATCTAAAGTCGCTTTATAGCCATTAAAAATAAAACCTTTATACGGGTCTTCATCTTCTTGGCCTTCTTCGTTTTTAAATTCGTTTTCTTTAAACATTAAATTGGCAAAAAATGGGGTTAATGTTATGGCCGTTATCCAGCTTAATAAAAGCGAAATAAACAACACCCAAAACAAGCTGCCGGCAAATTCACCACTGGCATCAGAGCTTAAACCAATTGGCGCAAAGGCAGTGACTGCAATGACTGTTGCACCTAGTAAAGGCCATTTTGTTTGCTCAACAATATTAACCGCTGCTTTGAGTTTTGTTTGCCCACGTTTAAGGTTTATTAGTATCCCTTCGGTTACAACTATTGCGTTATCAACCAGCATCCCTAGGGCAATAATAAGTGCTCCAAGTGATATGCGTTGCAAGTCGATGGCAAACAACTTCATAAATATAAACGTACCCAGTACAGTAAGCAGTAAAATACCACCAATTAAAATACCGCTTTTTAAACCCATAAATAACAGCAGTACTACAATAACAATCGCAATAGCTTCAAGTAAGCTGATAATAAAACCATCAACCGATTTTTGAACCTCTTGTGGTTGGTTGTATACCGAATTTATGTCAATACCATGAGGGCGTTGATACTCAAGTGAAGCTAAGTGATCGTCAATGTGTTTACCCACATCAACTACGTTAACTCCTGACATAAACGACACGCCAATAAGCAAAGCTTGCTGAGAATTATAACGAATAACATTGTTAGGTACTTCTGCGTACTCTCTGTAAACCTTTGCTACGTCGCCTAAATAAATAAGCTCATTGGCACCAGGTTTTGAAATTAATAGCGTTTCGAGCTCTTTTACATCTTTAAATTCGCCAGTAGGGTGCAAGCGAATTGACTCATCGCCTACGCGAATTTTACCCGCATTAGAAACCGTATTTTGCGATTGCAGTAACTGAAATATATGACTTGGTGCAATACCTAATTGAGCTAATTTACGCGTTGAGACTTCAACCATTACTTGCGGTTGTTGCTCACCTGCAACCGTTACTTTACTTACGCCTTTAACCAAGACTAGCTCACGTTTTAAAAAGTCTACGTAGTCTTTAAGCTCGTCATATGAGTAGCCATCACCGGTTACCGAATACATAACACCGTAAACATCGGCAAAGTCATCTAAAATAGTACTTGGGTAAACGCCGCTGGGAAGCGAAGGGGAGAGGTCGTTAATTTTACGACGCATTTCATCCCAAATTTGGCGAAGTTGCTCTTTTCGATAAGTGCTTTTCATCTCTACCGAAATTTGCGACTTGCCGTTAGATGAAATAGAAGTAACGTAATCAACATAAGGTAATTGCTGAATCGCGTTTTCCAGAGGAAAAGTTACTTCTTCTTCTACTTGTTGCGGCGATGCGCCAGGGTACATGGTAATAACCATGGCTTTTTTAAGCGTAAACTCAGGGTCTTCTAATTGCCCTAAGTCAAAATACGACACGGTACCGCCAATTAATAGCAGCAGCGTAAACATCCAACTGATTACTTTTTTCTCTATGGAGAGTTGTGCAAAGCTCATAATTATAAGCCTCGCTCTTTATTCCATGCTCTTACTTTCATGCCTTCTTTTAGTGAATGCACACCGGCAGAAACAACAATTTGGCCTTCTTTAATACCACTTAACACCTCAATACCATCGCGGTGTAGCTGGCCAATTTTTACTGCTTGTTTATGTACTTGGCTAGTTTCTGAATCAAAAAGCCACACGTAGGCATTATCTTTAATAGACTCTTGAGGTTCAGAAAACACTGATTCGATTGGCAGTATTGTGTAAGACACTTGCGAGCGCGTTACTTTACTTAAATCAATAAATACACTGCCCGTCATACCCGCTAGTAAATTAAAGTCCTCAGGTACTGGTAGCGAAAACACAACTTTATAGGTAAGTGTTGCAGGGTCTGCTTGGGTATCCCACTCTTTAATATCAAGTGTGTATTCTTTATCGTCAAAGCCATCGAATTTTACAGTAGGGTGGTAATCAGTGCCTTTTTGAAAACGAGCGACTATTTTTTCAGGAACTTGGATTTCTACATCCATTAAATCGCGTGTTTCTAAACGCAATATATTTTGTTTGGCTTGAATGTTTTCAAAGTTTTTAACAAATACTTTTGCAACTGTGCCTGAAAATGGCGCGCGTAGCTCGCTGTACTCAAGGTTTGTTTGTGCAATTTTAAATGCAGATTCGGCAATTTGCATATTAGCAGTGGCTTCATCTAATTCTGATTGGCTGGTGATTTTTTTCTCAAACAATTGCTCAATACGGCCAAGTTGTGATTTTGCCAATTCAAAGCGCGCTTTACGTTCGTCAAACTGTAACTGAAAATCTTCAGGGTCCAGTTTTGCTAATAAATCACCTTTTTCAACGTGTTCACCAGCAAGCACAGGAAACTTAATAAGTTCTCCGTTTACCCTAAAAGCAAGGTAAGAGCCTTGGTTTGCAACAACCTCAGCAGGAAAGCTGCGAATGTTAGTTTGAGAATCATGACCTATGTTGAATAATTTAACAGGGCGAATGGGCTCTTCTTTAACTTGTTGTTCTGGCTCAGAACAGGCTATTAAGCTAAGTAAGGTCGTTGTTAATAAACATAGACGAAAGAGTTTCATGTCTTCTCCGTTGCAATGATGGCAAAATAATTAAGTGCAGCATACGCTGCAAACATATAAAATAAAAATCATTAAATTTTAGAAACTCAATAAGTTTTACTTATGATGTTGCAGGGCGGTATATGAAGCTGAATCAATTAATAATTTTAGATGCCATAGTACAAAGCGCAAGCTTAAGCGGAGCAGCACTAAAGCTACATAAAACGCAGCCAGCGCTTACACTCGCCATTAAAAACTTAGAAGCCAAAATAGGATTTGAGTTACTAGACAGAAGTAAGTACCGATTACAGCTTACTGAAAAAGGGCGAATTTTTCACCGCGAAGCGAAGCAACTCCTGCATGCCAACGACGAGCTGGCACAACTTGCTGAAGAATTAGCATTAGGCAATGAGCCTCAATTTAGAATTTGTTACGAACAACTGTGCCATATGCAAAGTTACAACGAGATCATAAGTAATACTTTTAGGTTGTTTACTAGCACCGAATTTAGCTTAACAAGCGGAAAACGCTTTATCTCATTAGAGCAAGTAAACAGTGGGCAAGCCGAATTAGGCATTGGCCCGTGGTTTGACTTATTTCATGCAACAGGCGATTTAGAAAGCGTACCAATTGGCAAGCTTGCTATTGGCATTGTGAGCGCTAAAGGCGTACTCCCTCAAAAGCTCACCTATAACGAACTACAAACGTATCCGTGTTTAGCCATGTTTGAAAGTGATTTGAGTATCGACAGTGACAGACTATCTTACTCAAAAGGCTCCGCCATGATGAAAATTGATGATGTATCGACCTTAAAATCGTTTTTACTCTCAGGTGCAGGTTGGGCAATGATGAGCCTAGAACACTGCGCTCCTGAAATAAAAGCAGGCTTACTTCAAGAAATACACATAACTGACCGAGAGCATAAATTTAGCGCACAAATTAGAGCCTTTAGACAACATGCAGTGCACCACGGACCTGTAGCGCGTACTATTTGGGAGCAATTTAAAGTACTTAGTGAGGCGTATTTAAATGAACGCTGATATTGATAAAGAAACACTTATTTATACTGTTATCGCAGGTATACCAATAGGCAAAGTAGCAAGTTACGGGCAAGTTGCAGCTCTTGCGGGCTATCCGCAAAACTCACGATTGGTGGGGCGCTTATTAAAAATGATGCCAAACGACTCAGTTATACCATGGCACAGGGTAGTGAATAGCCAAGGTAAAATATCATTCCTTGAAGGTAGCGAAAAATATCAAGAACAGCGCGAAAAGCTATTATCAGAAGGCGTACTGTTTAAAAACGACAAAGTGAATATGCGCGAGTGCCGGTGGCAGTAGAAGACAAGGAATGGCTTAATAATAGTATTTAAGCACTATTACCAAGCCAAGCATGTTGACCACTCTTTTATTTATGAAGTTTAGCAATACATATAAATAACTTGATATTTGAGCATTTAGTTTTATCTTCAATACAAGCCCCTTACTAACCGAGATTATCGATAAATGAAAAAGTTACAAAAAAGGGGCATATTTTCTACTTTCTAGCCATCAAAAATACAACGAGGTGAGCCTAAAACTCTTCCAAACATACTTATACCTGCGTTTTCATGCAATCCACTAAAAATAAAGGTTTGGCATGCCACTTGAACTAACAATCTGTCGTAGAAAATAATGAGCATACCCGTGGTGGTTCAAGAGTTCGCTTTAATAGGTATCTCATATACAGCTAAGTAAAAACTCTTAAAGCTATAATAAAGGTGGCTGAGAACGTGTTTGAAGAACACGATTTATGCTCATCTGTACGTTATTAATTATCGAAATGACCAAGCGTATATCTTTAGTTTTGAGTGTGACAATTTTTAAAAACTTGATTTTAAGGACTAACCAAATATGACTGACCCTACTTTAGTTATTTTAATGTACTTTGTGATCCCTATTTGGCTTGTAGCTGGCATTGCGGATTGGTTTTGTCATCGACGTAGTAATATTTCTACAACAAGTGGTGCAAAAGAGTCGTTTATTCATCTATTAATGTTTGCCGAAGTGGGTATACCGTTAATTCTTGTTTTAATTTTTGAAGTTAATAGTTTGATTATTGCTATTAGTATCTTGTTGTTTTTTATTCATGAACTTACAGCAATGTGGGATGTAACTTACGCGGTAAGTAAACGTAGAGTGGGGCCAATAGAGCAGCATATACATAGCTTTTTAGAAATGATACCGCTGTTGGCTTTAGTATTAATTATTGCGCGGCACTGGGAGCAATTTACAGCATTATTTACCCCTGGGGGCTTTCCTCCTGAATTTACGCTCCAATTAAAAGAGTCACCAATACCAATAACTTACTTGATAACAGTGCTATTCATATCACTCGTGCTAGAGTTTATGCCTTATTTAGAAGAGTTCATTCGCGGTATACGTGCTAAAAAAGACAACGCATAAAACCAGTTCGATAAATAGGTATAAAGCCTAAGTTGACTGCTTAAGCAGCTCTAGTTGTTTAAGCAGTTTGTTTATGCGTGCTTAAATAGGCTCACTCAACCTCGTACTAAGTCAAATAGTGCAGTGGCTAGCTCAGGCTTTTAGGGTGTTTATAACCACAGTTTCACGAATACTTAGTGGATTTTGTTTAGATGTGATGCAAAAAGAGTAGGTAATAAAAGCGGCGTATTCTCGCCGCTATTATGTTGTTTAACAATCATCTGTTGATAATTAAGGTAGATGTTGCCCACCTGTCACGCCCATTATTTCAGCGGTAATGTAACTTGACTCTTGCGAAGCTAAGTATACATATGTTGGGGCTAGCTCGGCAGGTTGGCCTGGTCTACCTAGTGGCACGTTATCACCAAATTCGGGAAGTTTTTTCGCCGGTTGGCCGCCACTTTGTTGTAGCGGAGTCCAAATTGGCCCTGGAGCAACACCATTAACCCGAATGCCTTTATCTATTACCATTTTTGCTAAACTTTTAGTAAAGCTAGTAATTGCGCCTTTAGTTGATGCGTAATCAAGAAGTCCAGCAGAAGGCTGGTAACATTGGATAGAGGTTGTGTTAATAATACTTGCCCCGGGTGGCATATGCTTTACTGCGGCCTTTGTTATCCAAAACATAGCAAATACGTTTGTTGCATATGTTTGGCAAAATTGCTCGGTAGATAAATCTTCTAACTCGGCGACAAATTGTTGCTTACCAGCATTATTAACTAGTATGTCAATTGACCCCAAGTATTCAACGCTTTGAGCGACAAGGCTGTTACAGAAATCTTCATCAGATATGTCACCTGCAATACCCCAAGCCTTGTTACCACTGGCTTTTAGTATATCGAGTGTTTCTTTCGCATCGGTTTCTTCGCTGGGTAAGTAATTAATAACAACTTCCGCACCTTCTCTTGCAAATGCGATGGCTACGGCTCTTCCAATCCCAGAGTCGCCGCCTGTGATCAGAGCTTTACGGCCTTTTAACCTGTCGTGGCCCTCATAGGTGTCTTCGCCATGATCTGCTTTAGGTTTTAAAATTTCATCTAGCCCTGGGTCCGGTTGATTACTGTCTTTTTCGGTACGTCCCATCTGATATTGGCTTCTAGGATCTTGCATAGTAAATTGATTAGTTGGCATATCAAAGTCTCCTCAACGTAAAGTTTAAGTTAGATTAATTGTATGTAATCACAAAGAGCTTAATCTCAGACAGCACAGCAATGCTGTTACTTCTCTTTGCTTAGCGTGAATTGGGTGATGTAAAAAATATAAGAGGCGTGTGTGGTTGTAAAATGTCGAAGCTAAAGAGCGACTAACTGATTTAGCACGAATAGCAATATTATAGTTAGCTTGTAATGCTCCCACTTTGTCTCTCCTTTAAAATTGACATTTTTAGCCGTTTACGTACACCGCCTTCTTTATAAAAAGCAATAGATATGCCACAGAGGTGCTTTTTAAATATTAAGCTATGTTACTTATTTTAAAGTGTTTATATTTAAACTGTTGAAAATATAAGTGCGGATGACGGGTAAAAAGTGGATATTAGTACCGAAAATATTACACACCGTTCATTAAGCCAATCAAGTTGGGAAGGTGCGTTTATGGCTACACTGATGGGCTTATAATTAAGCCAGAAAATAGCAGCACGTTAAAATGTATCATTAAGTGATATGCTAATCCCCCCGAAAAATTATAGAAGCCAAATATAAAATTTTCACCTATCGCAAGTATGCGTGGCACTCGAACTCAATTTTGTACTTTTCGACGTTAGCTTTTCTTTAGTGTAAAAATAAGCTGGGGTTTCATGGTAATTACAATAAAACGTCAAGTAAGTTTGTTTAATACAAAATATTATTATCTTTTATCACTGTGCGTGCTGCGTGCTTTTTTTATGAGGCGATGGGCACTTTACAGGTAAGTCTTACGAACACCGCAGAGGCTAGGTTGAAGATAAATCAATTAAAAAAGGAAGAATCTTGATTTCTTACATTACAGTTTTGAGTGGCTACTCATGGCTCTGTGCCAAAGTTCGGCTCAGTGCCAGTGTAGGTCGGATAAGCGAAGCGCCATCCGACAAAGTAAAATACCTTATCAATTATTATCAATATTTTATGGTGTCGAGTGGCTGGAGAGTGCTGTGAGCAGACATTGGTAACGCCTCATTTAGAGGCAATAGAATAGTTATTAAAAATAGCGAGGCTGAGCAAAAACCAACTGTTTTTTGCCTAGCTGAAATGACTTGTTATATACCGATTGCGCAAATACACTCTTATTTATTAGTATATTGGCTAGTATGTTTTCTCAAGTTATTTAATTGAAAAGAATGTTCCGTTTCAACTTGAATAACGATAGTTCGCTCAGTTCCAACAAACATAGGGTGATCATATGGAACTGGATTCATTAAAACAGCCATATTCGGGTTATGAAGATGAACATGAGCAATTAAGCCATTCATATAAAATCGATAGACTTCTCTGCCGTCAGCAGCGACTCTTTGCTTAATTGGAGTCAGGTTGTGTGCAGGGCCTGCCTCAGTTAATTGAATTAAAGTAGTAGGAAAAAGGCTTAAATCATCTTCCATTTCTCCTACGATTATTTTTCTTAACTGCTCTATTTGGTTTTTAGATAAAATAATATCTTTAAACTCAGGTAAAGATGAAACGGCAGCACGCCACAACAAGCTTAAAAAGTACTTTCTTATTTTGATCGGTTCTTTAAAGCTTACAACTGTTAGCTCGTTTACTGAATCAGTTGCCGGCTCTCTAATTTTATCACTTGACCAAAGTAAACCTTGAGCTCTTAATTCATCTATCGCATAGGAGTCAATATCTGATAAATAGTCTTCGCCTTCTCTAATTACAATAGATTTATCATACCAGCTGTCGGCTCTTTTAATATAAAGTTTCTTAGTTGGATTTTGAGCAGGTTGAATAAATTTTTTTCCTGATTTAGAAGGCCTCGTTAATGATTTTGGAATTATGTGGGATTTAACATATTTCCCCTCTTTTCCTGTTAATAAACATATACCCACCTAATTGCTCCTACTGGTAAATTCTTCAATTTCTAATTGTATAAATTGTGTCACCAACCTGACGGGGATAACACCAACTCTAGAAAGGTATATAGCGCCACGTTAAGCGGTTAAAATTGTGAACGAAGTGAAACAGCCGACTGTTTTTGTCCGTTTGAACGTATTGTTGTTATGCATTAATTCTTGGGACCTTTTGCCTTGTTAACTTTTTTGGCTAAAGCTTTAAATTTAGTAGATTTACTTTCGTATATTTCAGAGAGTATATGTTCCATTATTTCATATGCATCCATAACATCATCAGCAGTTAACTCTTTGCCTGAGTGACTTCCGGCATTACCTAGCCATTTAACCGCTATGAGTAAATCTTTAAGTTCAGCATATTTTGCGGGTAAAAGGTCTATTCTTTGATGTAAATTAATTAAACGTCGTCTACCATTTGAAACTCGGTATCTATTAACATTTAAATTATTGAGCAAAGACTCAATAGCAGCTCTTACATGATTAGAAGCGGCAGAAGGCGAACTAAAAAATAATTGGAATGAGTCGTTTAATTTTTTCTTAACTTCATTAGGGGTTTTTTCAGGTACAGATATCAACTTTAAATGAGGGTGAAAAAATAATGGTTTGAAAAAATCACCGTAAACTTGCTCAGGATAGCCATGCTCGTCGTGCTCTATACCCCAATCAACAAATCCTTTTCCTGTATTTGATACTGTCTCTTTGCATGAATTATTTGAACATTCTAATAAACATGAATATACAGATGAGATCCAATCAGGATCCCAAGCTTCATGATCATGTACTTTTTTTGATAACGATGTTTCTTCACTAAAAAATGTACCTTCTTTTATTCTCAAAAGTCCTTTTTGGCAGCTAGGACATTGCCAGTCTTGTATAGCAACTCTTGTAAAAGGCAATTTAAATATTTTTCTGTCCACGTTAACCTCCATATTCTGAATTTAATGCATAATAACTTTATCAGAGGACACTTTCCCTATTTTAGCGCGAAAACGCCCTTACTTTATGAACTTATACTAGTAGCAAATAGTGTAAGTTATTGCCATTTATAAATATTATGCTTACTGTAGCTTATTTAAACATGTGAAAAAGGGAAAAATTTCCTCTTAGTATAGCTCCGCCAGTACCAATCCCCTCAATGACCGGTTATCGCTCAAACCAGACCATTTTAAAATGCTATACAAGCTCAATAAACGTAATTGCTAATTGAAATATAATGGCAAACACACCCAGCAATAACAAATAAGTGCCAGATAGCGTGGCTAAATTGGGTGCTTTTAGCGCTGTAGAATAATGTACCTAAACTATAAAAAATGCCGCCGGCAAGTAGCCAGTAAAGTGCCTTCACATCAACACTTGAATAAAGCGGATATACAATAGCCAGTGCAAACCAACCCATGAGCAAGTAGGTGGCGAGTGATATTTTTTTATTACCGTTTTTTACACATACTTTGTACGCTACGCCCGCCAGTGCCACCGCCCAAATAAATGTAAGTGTGGCCCATGACCAAGCACCGGTTAACGAGATTAATAAAAAGGGAGTGTAGGTGCCGGCAATTAATAAGTATATGGCGCAGTGATCGCACTTTTTATAAAAGGCTCTTAAGCGCGGTTGAATACTGGCGTGGTACAAAGTGGATGACAAAAACAGCACAAATAGACTGCTGCCATAAATTGCAGTACTAACATACGCTTTAGTACTGGTGGCTTGGCTAAATAAATCCCACATAACAAATGCGGCAAATATAATACCGAGTGCATGGCTGATTACGTTTAATTTCTCTTCTTTACGGGAATAAGGCGCTTCTAACGACATAACTGTTCCTACCACTATTGGAATTAATTTCAATGTACAACTGTACGCTGAAAGTTTCAATCTTAGCTGTGAGTAATTCTAAATAACTTTATTTGATACGCTACTTTAGCTTTTACTTGATTTTAAAGAGAATTAATTCACTATGTTGGTGTCTAGTGTAATACATATTACGAGCTGAAATAACCATGAAACAAGATCTAAAAGCTGCTTTACTTACCGCCATTGTTTATCCTGGAGCGGGGCATTTTTCTTTAAAAAAACACCTAATAGGCGCTATTTTTGCGGGTGTATTTACTGTTTTTTTAATTTTAACCTTTCAAGATATATTTGCGATTGCACAGTGTACTGCAAATGAAATTGTACACGGTAAAATCCCCATGTCGGTTACGGCCATTTTAAAAGCCGCGCAACAACCTTCCGAAGCCTGCGCTAAACTCGCTGAATATAAGTATGTACCTTTAATGATTATAATTTGGGTGCTGAGCATGATGGATGCATACCGTTTGGGCAGAAAAGTACTTCCCACAAAAAATAAGCCAATTAATTAGAGCTAGGTTTGGTTGGCTTATTAATTGCCTCCCTAATATTTATTCCTGATATTTAGCTATTATTAATGGCGGTAATAATTATTATTACCGCCTTTTCATTTTTATATATATTTTTTGTAACCGAGATTTTTTGCCTGCATCATTTAAGCATCGTGTAAATGCCTGTATATACCTAGTAAAATCCTCAAACCTCGTTAAATTGCTCATTTGTTGATATTTAGTTAATTAAATCCCTTCTCCTTGTTCCTTTTTATTCATTTAATGTTAGTAAATGATACTTTTTGCTCGCCAAATTAACTTTGTTTAACTGTTAAGTATTGGTTTTGTGTCAATTTATTACATCAAGCAATGACGACTGATAATTTCAATTTAAGGAAATACGATGAATAACAGTTCAAATAATCATAAAAGAAAGGATTTTAAAGTGGCGAGCTTATCGTTAGCTTTATTATTAGGATGCTCAACCATGGCCAATGCCGCTGTTGAGAAGTTAACGGTGAGTGGGAATCAAATTCTTGCAGGTGGAGATAACACAAGCTTTGCAGGACCTAGCCTATTTTGGAGTAATACGGGGTGGGGCGCTGAAAAGTTTTATACAGCACAAACAGTAGCAAAGGCAAAAACTGAATTTAATTCAACATTAATTCGTGCAGCTATTGGCCATGGTACGAGTACCGGTGGTAGTTTGAACTTTGATTGGGAGGGCAATATGAGCCGTCTTGATACTGTTGTAAACGCAGCTATTAGCGAAGATATGTACGTTATTATTGATTTTCATAGCCATGAAGCACATACCGATCAAGCAACTGCAATTCGCTTTTTTGAAGACGTAGCTACTAAATATGGGCAGTACGACAATGTTATTTATGAAATTTATAATGAGCCGTTACAAATCTCGTGGGCTAACGATATTAAGCCTTACGCAGAAACAGTTATTGATAAAATTAGAGCAATCGACCCTGATAACTTAATTGTGGTTGGTACGCCTACGTGGTCGCAAGATGTGGATGTGGCATCACAAAATCCGATAGATCGCGCCAATATTGCTTACACTCTGCATTTTTATGCTGGCACGCATGGTCAATCGTATCGAAATAAAGCACAAACTGCACTCGATAACGGTATTGCACTATTCGCCACAGAGTGGGGAACAGTTAATGCTGATGGCAATGGTGGTGTTAATATTAATGAAACCGATGCATGGATGGCATTTTTTAAAACAAACAATATTAGCCACGCTAACTGGGCTTTAAACGATAAAAACGAAGGTGCTTCGTTATTTACTCCAGGCGGTAGTTGGAATTCACTAACCGCATCAGGCACTAAAGTTAAAGAGATCATTCAAGGTTGGGGTGGTAGTACGGTTGCTTTAGACTCTGATTGCGATGGTATAAGTGATAGTAACGATCAGTGCGATAACACTCCCGCAGGTACAACGGTTGATAGTATTGGTTGTGCAGTAACTGACAGCGATGGTGATGGTATTAGCGATAGTGTTGATCAATGCCCTAATACACCTGCAGATGAAACTGTTAATAATGTAGGCTGTGTTGTTGAAGTAGTTGAACCACAAAGCGATGTGGATAACGATGGTGTGAATGATGATATTGATCAGTGCCCAGATACACCCGTTGGTACAAGTGTAGATACAAATGGATGCAGTGTTGTAAGTTCAACCGATTGTAATGGCATTAATACATACCCTAATTGGGTGAACAAAGATTACTCAGGTGGTCCGTTTACTCACAATAACACCGACGATAAAATGCAATATCAAGGCAATGCATACAGCGCAAATTGGTATACAAATAGCCTTCCAGGAAGTGATGCTTCGTGGACGCTTCTTTATACTTGTAATTAAGCACGTTTTATAAAATATACAAAGAAGGTAAATAATACATTTACCTTCTTTTTAAAAGTATTAGCCTTTATAAACACTTTGATGCTGGTTAACTATGTTATAGCTTGGGGAGTTTATGTTATCTATATAGCGCCAATCGGTTGTGATTTGCTCTTTAGTAATCGTCAGTAACATATATCCACGGTGTGATAAGTCACAATAGTTTAAGTCGTTTATTAGCAATGAAAGCGAGTCAGCCATTTGCTTTGCTTGTGCTGTATTAAGCGCTAAATAATGCTCCATACCCGGGGATGTAACACCTGGTGTTGCAAACTCTACTCCTACGCTTTCGCCTTTTGCATTTTTTAATGTGCCATGCCACGCATTGTGCGTATCACCTGCAACTACAACTAGCTTTTTATTTAATGCAGTAACGCTTTTGTATAATGCTTCGCGCTCGCTTGGGTAACCATCCCACGCATCTAAATTGTAAGGCATTAAAGTATTTACGCGTGCGAGTTGCTCGGGTGTTACCGCTTTATTAGCTAAAACGGCTTTTTTAATGGCAACAAGCTCTTTTAACACCTGCGGTATTTTAGTGCGATCGGATTGCGAGAATATTTCAGTAGGTAGCCACATTTTAGTCATCAATACTTGCTGGCCCAATACTTGCCATTTTGCATTTGATTTAGTTATTGCACTCGTAAGCCAGTTAAGTTGTGTGTTACCTAGTAACTGCCTACTTGGATTATTTAAATCACTGGCAAAGCGCGCAACATCCACTTGTTTGGTCTCTAGGTTTTTATAGTCGCTGTAAGCGAGTTGTTTATCGCGTGCTATTACGCGAGTATCTAGCATGTGTAAGCTTATTAAATTACCAAAATCAAAGGTGCGGTATATTTGCGGGCTTTGTTCGCCCATTGGCGGCCTAATTGGCAGCCATTCGTAATAGGCTTGAATAGCTGCTGCACGGCGCTTAAAAAAGTCACCTTCATCAGGGGTATGATTTTCAGCACCACTTTTATAGGTATCGTTGGTAACTTCGTGATCATCCCATATTGCAATAAAAGGCGCTGCAGCGTGAAGAGCTTGAAGGCCTTGGTCTGTTCTGTAAATAGCATAGCGCTTACGATAGTCGCTAAGGGTAATAATTTCACCACTGTTATCGGCTGCTAATTGGCGGCCAATTTTTTCAGCATTTTCGGTAGCGTATCCGCCCATTGGGTATTCGTAAATGTAATCTCCCAAATGCAGTACCACATCTAAATCTTTTTGTTTAGCGGCATCGGTGTAGGCATTAAAGTACCCAGCAGGATAGTTTGAGCACGACACAACAGCCATTTTTACTTGTTCAATGTTATTTATTGGTAGTGTTTTAGCACGGCCAATTGGGCTTTGTGTATTTAAACCCATAAACCGATAAAAGTACTCTGTGTTTGGAGCAAGTTCTTGCACATCTATTTTTATTGTAAAGTCTCTGCTTTTATCTGTTTGTTCGCGCCCGCTGCGGATGATGTTTTTAAATTGAGAGTCACTTGCCAGTTCCCAAGCAGCAGTAACTTCAAAATTTGATTGAGAAGTAGTTGCACGTGTCCAAATTATTAAAGCATTACTGAGCGGATCGCCACTGGCTACACCGTGTTTAAATTCAATAGCCGATAGTGGTTTGTTTGTTAATGTTTGAGCACAACCTGTAATGGCACTCGATACTGCGACGGTAAATATGCTTGCTGCTGAGGTTTTTAAGAAATTTCGACGTGATGAAAGGGTCATACTGCACTTTTTGAATTATTTATAGTGGTGTGCACTTTAGCGGGTAGATATGACGTTTTTATAAACGCTAAATGTATTTAGTGTGACGGTATTAATACATTTAAACCCTTTTATTTATTAACTAAAAAGTAGTCAAAAAATTAAATTAAATGGTTAAATTAACAAGGTATGAATTTTTTAAATTAAAGAGATGCATGTAAAATTGTTTAATTACAGTTGCTTACGATTTATTTTTATGTTGGCACAACCCTTGAGTATGTAACTACGTCTAAACAATACACAAACAAGGAATACCATTATGAAACATTCAATTAAAATCGCTATGGCAAGTTTATTAGTATTAGGTTCTGCGCAAGTACATGCAACAGAAGTGGACCTAGATGTAACTGATATATTAACTCAAAGTGTAGCAAGCTACGTAAAGCAAACCACAATCGAGCTTGAAAAATCACTAAAGGAAACGCTTTATTTTGATGCTAAAACTGTTTTAGAGGGTTTATTAGATGAGCCCGTTTTAACACATAGCACAACGCTTAAAAATACTGACACTAGTATAAAAAACGTAAAATAAATTATTTAAAGGATTAAAACGATGAGCAGTGAACTTGGATTGTTTGCATTAATGTTAGCACCCGTAGTCAGTATGATTAGCGCTTATTACTCGGTTCAAGTGTTTAAAGCTATGGGAGGTTGGTTTAATCTTTAGCCAATTATATAGCTGGTAATTAATTCGATTCATACAAAGCTGATCGACTTAGCAAAAGCGCACGTAAATAAAGGCAGAGTGTTTGAAAGAAGTAGACTTTATGAAACGTGCGATTTTTCCATTACCCATTTTTATGTTACCTGAAGGCTATACGCGATTACGCATATTTGAGCCTCGCTATTTAAATATGGTTAAAACCGCATTAAAAAACAATACAGGGTTTGTGCTTTGTACATTTGAGCACGACACGCCATTTAATATAAGCGCGCAAGGTTGCCTTGTTGATATTATTGATTTTGACCAAGACGACAACGATGTATTATTAATCGATGTGTTTGCTTCTCAAAGCGTTCAAATAAATGACGTTTATCAAGACGAGGACGAACTGCGACATGGTTTGGTGTCTTCTTGTAATACGCCATATTGGTATAAGGATTCTAACAACTCAGTTGGCGAACATGACTTATTGCATGATGCGCTTTTAAACGTGTTTAAAAGTAATCCGGAACTTAATTTACTGTACAAAAAAACTCACTTTGACAAACTGCCTTGGATTGCAGCCCGTTGGCTTGAGCTCCTACCTATTTCTATTGAGAAAAAACAGCAACTTGCGTTTGAAACGAACTTTGATAACTTACTGAATTTCCTCCATACTGTGATTAATAACGAATTTGCCTAAATTTTATGATCCTAAATTAATTATTGCCCGTATTACTTAATACAAAAGCAATAACGGGATAAATTATTATGGTAAGTCAACAACAATCACCACGTTGTGAACCTAATACAGGTAAGTACACTGCCATGCCAGAAACGCCGAGTAAAGAACTCATGCAAGCGCTTATAGATGTTGCACAGTCACGCGATAAAAAAGCATTTTCCTATTTATTTGAATACTTTGCGCCAAAAATTAAACGCTTTGGAATTAAGCAATTTGGTGTTGAAGCTCAAGCAATGGAGCTTGTGCAAGAGACGTTAACATCTGTTTGGCGTAAAGCACATTTGTATCACAGTGATAAAGGTGCGGCTACTACTTGGGTTTATACCGTTATGCGTAACGCTTCATTCGATATGCTTCGTAAAATGAAAAGTAATAAAGAAGAAAACATAAGCGAAGATATTTGGCCGTTATTAAACGAATCACAAGATACACATCACGAATACAGTGATCATTTAGAAGATAAACAAATTAAACGTTATTTAGACAAATTACCTATTGCTCAACGCGAAGTGGTAAGAGGCGTTTATTTTCAAGACATGTCGCAAGAGCAACTTGCACATCAACTTAATATTCCAGTAGGCACGGTAAAATCACGATTACGTTTGGCCTTGCAAAAATTACGTAATGAAATGGGAGATCAGCATGATTAAACATCACCCGAGTGAAACTTTACTGACACAGTATTGCGATGCATCACTTGCTACATCATTGAGTTTAGCCGTTTCTATACATGTAGATATGTGCCCTGTGTGCCAAGCTAAAGTAGCTAAAATTGAGGCAAGCAATGCAAACGCATTATTTAGCGAAGAGCCAGCGCAATATGAGAAACCTCAAGCTGAGCAACCTGAGTTACTTGAAGAATTTGAATTGAATGTGCTTGATATGATCACGTCTGATGATTCTATTGACGAAGTTTATGAAGTAGAGCCTGTTTCTATTAAAGTTAATGAGCATAACTATCAGCTTCCACGTGCGCTAACGCGTATTTCTCACAGTAAATTTACCCAAGTGGGTAAGCTTGCGAGATCGCGTATTGCACTTGATGATGGCCCGTTACGCTCTAGTTTGTTACATATTGATGCTGGTGGTGAAATACCAGAACACACGCACACTGGCTTTGAAGTTACTTTACTCCTAGATGGCGAGTTTAGTGATGAAGAAGGAAAATATGTACCAGGTGACTTTATATGGCAAGATGGTAGCCACCAACATACTCCTTTAACAAAAGATGGTTGTTTGTGCTTTACAGTTGTCAGTAGTGCGCTACATTTTAATAAGGGCTTCAGCAAGTTACTAAATCCAATAGGTAATTTGATTTACTAAGAGAATTTATGCACACAGATATAATAAAAATAGGTATAAGCGCCTGCTTAGCAGGCGAAAAAGTTAGATTTGACACAGGTCATAAAAAGTCAAATTTCTGTATGGATGAGTTAGGTAAACACGTTGAATATACACGGTTTTGTCCGGAGGTAGCGGTAGGTTTACCAATACCTCGACCAACTATTCGCCAAGTTAAAGTGGGAGATACTATTAAAGTATGTCGCCCAGATGGTACTGGAGACGTAGGCCAACAACTTACCGAGTATGGTAAAAAAGTTGCAACAGAACAAGCTAAAGAGTTGAGCGGGTTTGTATTTTGCGCAAAAAGTCCAAGCTGCGGCATGGAACGCATTAAAATATACAACGAAGCAGGCACGGGTAATACTTCTGAAGGCGTTGGTTTTTTTGCTGAGCAAATAATGAAGCACAACCCATTATTGCCATGTGAAGAAAACGGTCGCTTAAATGACATGCATTTACGTGAAAACTTTGTAATGAGAATTTACGTATTTAAAAATTGGCAAAAGTTGGTACAAGAACCACTAACGGTTCACAAGCTTACTCAATTTCATTCTCAGTATAAGTACTTGTTGATGGCTCACAATTACCAAGCTTATCGAGATTTGGGTAATCTGCTTGGAACGTTCGTAGGTGATGATATAAATGCAGTTGCGGATGAATATATTTTAGGTTTGATGACGGGTCTGAAAAAGCCTGCTTCTCGAAGAAATAATTGCAACACCCTAATGCATTTACAAGGCTACTTTAAAAATGATTTATCGAAGGTTGAAAAACAAGAACTTCGTGATGCGATAGACGAATACCGCGAAGGATTGGTGCCATTGTATGTACCACTTACCTTGTTAAAACATCATTTGAAAGTTCATCCGAATGAGTACCTTGAAAAACAAGTGTTTTTTAACCCATACCCTCACGATTTAAAACTACGATTTGGTATTTAATGGATACATTATTTTGGTTTAGGCGCGATTTGCGCCTTTTTTCTAATGAAGCGTTAATTCAAGCGCTAAATAATGGCGCTAAACACGCCATTTTTTTTGTGTCTGAAAAGCAGTGGCAACAACACCAAGCTGCGCCTATTCAGATTGACTTACTCAAGCGCCGAGTTACTTATCTTCAATCACAACTTGCTGATTACGGTATTACTTTACATATTATTGAAGCGCCTAGCTTTTGTGATTGTACGCGCGAGCTTATTAACTTTTGTAAAGCAAACGATGTAAAACACGTAATTGCTAATACAGAATATGAGCTTAATGAAGTAAACCGCGATAAAGCAATTTTGCATGAATGCGATGAGCTTTCTATTACTTTTACTTTGTACGAAGGTGATTTAATTGCACCTGTTGGAACGGTCAAAAATCAAAGTAATGAAATGTATAAAGTGTTTACTCCCTTTAAACGTGCATGGTTAAAGCAGTATCAAGATACACACTTTAGTTTGCCACAATGGCCTTTAACTTCTGAGCTTATTGAGTTTGACGAGAGTGACTTACTAAAAAGTGATGGGTGCTCAGATAAGTGGCCGGTTGACGACGAAACACTCTCTACGGTAGTTGATAATTTTATATGCGACAAACTTACAAGTTACGACGACCAGCGTGATATTCCCAGTGTAAAAGGCACATCGGGTTTAAGCCCGTATTTAGCACTAGGTATTGTAAGCACAAAGCAACTGCTTATTAATATTCAGCAGCGTTATCCTGATATTTTAACTACATCAAAAAGTAAAACGTTTACGTGGATTAACGAGCTTGTTTGGCGCGAATTTTACAGACATTTAATTGCTGAATTTCCGAAGCTTTCGCGCGGCGATAACTTCAACGAAAAGTATAATGCTGTAGTGTGGCGTAAAAGTGAAAGCGATTTTAAAGCATGGTGCGAAGGGCGTACAGGTTACCCATTAGTGGATGCAGCAATGCTACAACTTAAGCAAACCGGTTGGATGCATAATCGTTTACGAATGGTTGTTGCAAGCTTTCTAACTAAACATTTATTAATAGACTGGCGTGAAGGTGAACGCTTTTTTATGCAGCACTTAATTGATGGCGATTTAGCCTCAAATAATGGTGGTTGGCAGTGGGCTGCAAGTACGGGCTGTGATGCTCAGCCTTATTTTAGAGTTTTTAATCCTATCAGACAAAGCGAGCGCTTTGATCCAACGGGCAAGTTTATCCGTAAGTATTTGCCAGAGCTTGAAAACGTGCCAGATAAACACATTCATTTTCCACACACTTATTTAGCCGCAACCGGCAAAGATAAGGAATGTTACTGGCCAGCAATAGTTGATCATAAAGCGGCACGAGAACGTGCACTTGCTGCATTTAAGGTGTGATATGGATAACCAGTTACCAGTAGATAAATTTGTTGAAATATACCAACAGCTTGATAGCACTAATCTTGATTTATTGAGTGATATTTACTGTGACAACATACAGTTTATAGACCCGATGCATGAAATTAACGGCATTGTAGAATTGCGCAGGTACTTTGCTAACTTATACAGCAATGTTAAGCATTGCCAGTTTGATATTACTGATTCGTTTAATAGCGGTAACAATGCTTTTATTTATTGGACTATGCATTATGCACATCCAAAGCTGTCATCAGGTAAAACTATCTCGGTAGACGGTCATAGCAAGCTTATTTTTAAAGATGGCAAAATTATTAAGCACAGAGACTACTTTAATGTGGGCGAGTTGTTATATAAACACATTCCTTTACTTGGTAGCGTTATAAAGCTAATTGATAAAAGGGCAGGTTAATTATGATCACACTTATAACGGGTGCTACATCAGGTATTGGCGAGCAGCTAGCAATTAAATATGCACAGCTAGGAGACACTGTCATAGCTTGCGGCCGTAATAGTGATAAGCTTGCCGAGCTTGCTAAATACGACAATATCCAAGCATGTAAATTTGATGCAACTAACCTGCAAGATATAAAAGAGTCTACTATTGGCTTTCCTCAATTTGACCGTGTTATTTTAAACGCTGGTAATTGTGAATATATAGATGATGCGCGCAACTTTGATAGCGCGTTGTTTGAGCGTGTAATAAACGTTAACTTACTTTCTATGGGGTATTGCCTTGAGGCGTTACTTCCTAAAATAAATCCAGGCGGCCAACTTGTTTTGGTCAGCTCAAGTGTTACTTATCTTGCGCTACCTCGTTCAGAAGCTTATGGTGCATCAAAAGCGGGTGTAAGTTACTTAGCAAAAAGCTTAGCGGTTGATTTAAATGATGTTGATGTGACTTTAGTTCATCCCGGGTTTGTAAAAACGCCACTTACTAATAAAAATGATTTCCCGATGCCTATGGCCGTTACTGCTGAAAAAGCAGCTGACTACATGATTAAGGGTATTCAAAAACGCCGCAAAGACGTTCATTTCCCTTATCGTTTTACACTTATATTAAAAGCTTTACGCATTTTACCACTGCCGATTTGGCTTAAAATCGCAAAAGGATTAGCCCGTTGAAAAAAATAGCAATAATAGGAACTGGTGTATCTGGTTTAACATGTGGGCATTTGCTTCACAAACATTACGATGTAACCGTATTTGAAAAAAATGATTACATAGGTGGCCACACAGCAACGGTTGATGTTGATGTGTGTGGCATCAAATACGCAATAGATACAGGCTTTATTGTATTTAATGACCGAACTTACCCATATTTTGAAAAGCTACTTTCGCGCATTGGTATTGATAAACAAACAACCCAGATGAGCTTTAGTGTGCATAACGAAGCCACTGGTTTTGAATACAATGGACATACGTTTACAAGCTTATTTGCACAGCGTCGTAATATTTTTAGACCTAAGTTTTGGCGATTATTGTACGACATTGTTAGGTTTAACAAACTGTGCAAAGCAATGCATGAAAAAGGTGATTACCAGTCTGATCAATCATTAGGGCAATTGCTTAACGATAACCAGTTTAATGACTTTTTTAAATACCATTATATTCTTCCTATGGGCGCGGCTATTTGGTCTACCAGTATTAAAGAAATGGAAAACGTAGGCGTTGAGTTTTTTGTTAAGTTTTTCTTTAATCATGGGCTTTTAGATGTAACCAATAGACCACAGTGGTATGTAGTACCAGGAGGCTCTCGTCAGTATATAAAGCCGCTGATCAGAGGTTTTGCCGACAAAATTAACCTCAATACAAATATTAAATCAGTTACGCGGCAAAATGATGAAGTAACAATAGAGTTTGCCAATGGTGAGCAAAGTAAATTTGATAAAGTAATATTTGCTTGTCATTCAGATCAGGCGCTTGCACTACTGGGTGATGCTACTGAGCAAGAAAAGTCTGTATTGGGTGCAATAGCTTACACTGAGAACTCAGTGGTGTTGCACACCGATACAAACCTTTTACCAGATAGAAAAGCGGCATGGGCAAGCTGGAACTACCTACTTAACAACAACACTGATAAAGCCGCTGTTGTAACTTACCAAATGAATATTTTGCAAGGTATACAATCAGATACACAGTTCTGTGTAACGCTTAACCATCTTGAAGGAATAAGCCAAAGTAAAATTTTGCGCGAGTTTACTTATCACCACCCTGTATTTAACCAAGAGTCTATTGCGGCTCAAAAACTTAAACACAGTATTGACGGACACAATAATAGTTATTTTTGTGGCGCTTATTGGTACAATGGTTTTCATGAAGATGGCGTACACAGTGGTGTAGATGTAGCCAAGCAACTTGGGGTCGAATTTGACTAGTGCAGTGTATTTAGGCGATGTTAAACATCGCCGTTTTGCTGTTAAAGAACATCGCTTTAGTTACCCTCTGTATATGATGTGGGTAGATTTAAATAATCCTCAACAACTAAATGGTGTGCATAAACACATAGGTACGTCAGGCTTAAAGGCGTTAAAGTTTAATGAAGCTGATTATCTTAAAGGCACCTCACAGCTTGCTAAACGTCCTCTTATTGATCGTGCACACGAACAACTTGCCAATTTAGGTATTACTGAAACCTTTACTCATATTTACATGCTTGGGCAACTTCGTTGTTTTGGTGTGTATTTTAGTCCTGTTAATTTTTACTTTTTTGGTCATAACGACACCCGTTTTAAATACATGATTGCTGAAGTAAGTAATACACCATGGAACGAACGTCATTATTATTTAGTACCTTTAGAAAAAAAAGTGAACTTTAAAAAGGTTTTTTCCGTATCACCTTTTATGAATCTAGATATGAACTATCATTGGCATGTTAAGCAATCGCCTGATAAAACATTGATACACATTGAAAATAAGCGAAATGAAGAGCTATTATTTGATGCTACACTTCGCTTAAAACGTAAAGAACTTACTAAAGAAGAAGTTAATAAGTTATTTAAACGTTTTCCGGCCATGACATGGTCTATTTTCAAAGGTATTTATTATCAAGCGTTAAAGTTGTTTATTAAACGAGTTCCTTTTTTAGGCCACTCAGGCAAGCCATAAAGCACATAGATAGTCAGGACAATTAATAGGTATTTCAATGGATAAAGTGTCGAGCTTAAATTGCGAACAAAGCACAAACTGGTTAACTAACATATATAAAAAATTAGTGACTAAAGCCTTCTCGTCAATTGAAACAGGTCAAGTTGTTTTAATTGAAGGGAATGAGCGTACAGTTTTTGGCGACCCATCTTCAGTGCTAAAAGCAACAATTATTGTAAACGATAAAGCTATGTATAAGGCATTTGCATTATCTGGGAGCGTTGGCGCTGGTGAAGCGTATATTTTGGGGCATTGGTCTTGTGACAACTTAACCTCTTTCATTGAGATATTTGCTATAAATGAGAAGCAACTTGATGAGTTTGAGAAGAAATTCGCATTTTTTAGCAATATTGCACACCGGTTTAATCACATAAAAAATAAAAATTCTGAATCGGGTTCTAAGAAAAACATCGTTGCTCATTACGACTTAGGTAATGATTTGTACGAATCATTTTTGAGTAAAGAAATGCTTTACTCAAGTGCTGTATATCCTTCAAAAGAAGCGACGCTTGAAGAGGCTCAACAATACAAGCTGAAACGCATTTGTGAGCAAGTTGAGCTTCAAAAAAATGATTCAGTAATTGAAATTGGTACAGGGTGGGGGGCTTTTGCTATATATGCAGCCACACATTACGATTGCCATGTAACAACAACAACCATATCTGATGAACAACATGATTATGTCGCTAATAAAATTTCAGAGCTTGGTCTTGAAAGTAAAATTACATTACTTAAGCTTGATTACAGGCAATTGAGAGGAAAATACGACAAGCTTGTTTCTATCGAAATGATAGAAGCGGTAGGTCATGAGTACTTACCTAGCTTTTTTACCCAATGTGGTGAACTGTTAAAAGACGACGGTGCAATGCTCATACAAGCTATAACTATTGGCGACCAGCGTTATAAGCACTACTTAAAAAACTCTGACTTTATCCAGCAGTATATTTTTCCGGGCGGGTGCTTGCCATCACTTAACGAAATGAGTGAGCAGATTAAAAATAATACCGATATGGTTATTCACACTGTTAATGATATTGGCGCTCACTACGCACGAACATTAGCAGATTGGCGAACCCGTTTTATAAAAAGCTGGCCTGATTTGGACCGCTCAAAATTTGATGAACGTTTTTATCGTTTATGGTTATTTTATTTTGCTTATTGCGAAGGCGCGTTTAGAGCCAGAGCAACAAGTACGGTGCATTTAATGGCGCGTAAACCACGTTTTGTTAGCGATAACGATGATATTGCGCTCAGTTACTAATTTTGTTTTATTTCAAGCAGTGTGGTTTTTATCATTGCTGCTTGAAGCTGATTCGCTACTTTTTAGCGGATTGATTATTGTTTTAATGTTTTGGTTGTCAAAACAAAAAAAACAAGACACCTTACTTCTTATTAAAGCCCTACCTTTAGCACTATTATTAGAATTTATAGCAGTAAAGTTAGGCTTGTTAGAATTTAAAGTTTATCCCTTCCCTCTATGGCTCGTCTTTTTATGGGCTGCGTTATTACTTTCTTTAAATACTTCTATGGTTTTTTTGAGTAAATTAAAGCTTTGGCAGGCCTTTTTAGTATGCATGGCTTTTGCGCCAGCAAGTTATTGGGCTGGAGCACGTTTTGAAGTAATAAGTTTAGGTTTACCTTTATGGCAGTTTTGGCTCGTTTACGGTGCGCTTTGGTCCACAGTGTTTACTGTTATTCTTTTTATAAACCAAAAAATCAAGTTATTCATCAATCGCTGATCGCCCACAATTCCCATTTCGTAACATTACTCATTGACTCAAGGGAGCTTATTTTGAAATTTTTACTAAAGGCAGTTACTTTTTATTTGCTTACAACTTCAATTGTTTTAGCTAACACACAGTTTAACAAAGTAGGCGAAGCACGAATGGAGTATTTATTTTGGGATGTATATGACGCGGTTTTATTTACCTCTTCAGGTAATTACAGCGCAGGAACGCATCCTATTAAATTTAAACTTACCTATTTACGTGACTTTGAAGCTAAAGAAATCGTAAAAGCAACAAATGAGCAGTGGGAGCATATTGGAAAAAAAGAGCTAGCAGACAAATACGACAGTAAATTATTGTCTATTTGGCCTGATATTAGACAAGGTGATTCGCTAACGTTAGTCACAAATGAGCAGGGTATGAGTACTTTTTATCATAATGATGAAAAAATTGGCGAAATAAATGAACCTCAATTTTCGAGTGATTTTTTAGCCATTTGGCTGGATGAAAAAACCTCTGAGCCGAAACTACGAAAGCAACTATTAGGGAATTAATATGAATGTATTTAACGTGTTTAAAACAGCTCTTGTATGCTTATCTGCTTTGTTGCTGATAAGCTGTTCGGCACCAAATGTAGAGCATTATAAAAATACATCGCCAAACTTTGACTTTAAAACATTTTTTAGTGGAAATTTGAAAGCCTACGGTGTTGTACAAGACTTTAAGGGTGAATTGACCCGCAAGCTTGTCGTAGATATGAATGCGAGCTGGGATGGTAACCAGGGCGTTATTGAAGAAGACTTTGTTTATGACGATGGCGAAACTCAAAAGCGTATTTGGAAAATAACGTTAAACGAAGACAATAGTTTAACGGGGTTGGCAGATGATGTTATAGGTACAGCAAAAGGTAGAAGTGATGGCAGCGTATTTCATTGGAATTACGATGTAGAGCTTCCATACGATGGCAGTACTTTAAAAGTGAATTTTGATGATTGGATGTACCTGGTTACACAATCGCGCTTGATAAACCGCACATCTATTGTTAAGTTTGGAGTCGAGGTCGGGGAAGTGACCTTAGTGATCGAAAAAATATAGCTTATTTACCCAGTTGCTTAACTTGCGCCAAAATTGTACTCAAATTAAGTCTTTGTTAACCCAACACGCTGTATTTTACAGAGAATTATTTAAATTTTACTCATTTTTTAAGAATTTAAGCAAAAAATGCAATTTGCTGTTGCTAACTCTTTAAAAATGCATAAAGATAGGTTTTGCGAAGGCAAAATAATAACGAATAGGAATCTAACAATGAATAAAGCTCAATTAGTTGAAAAAATTGCTACTGATGCAGAAATCTCTAAAGCCGCTGCTACTCGTGCTCTTGACGCGTTTACAGGTGCTGTAACTTCTTCTTTAAAAGAAGGTGATTCAGTAGCATTAGTTGGTTTTGGTACTTTCTCAGTAAAAGAACGTGCAGCTCGCACTGGCCGTAACCCACAAACGGGTGCTGAGATCCAAATCGCAGCGGCAACTATCCCAAGCTTTAAAGCAGGTAAAGGTCTTAAAGACCAAGTAAACCCTTAATAGGTTTAACGAATTAAATTAAAAAAAGAGCTAATTAGCTCTTTTTTTTTATGTTTAATAAAGACATCAATTGATGCCTTTATATTATAAATTTATGCTTTTAAGGCTTTATCGCCTCGACCAATGCCAACAGCGCCAGAACGTACAACTTCAATAATATCGGTTTCATGACGAAGAGTGTCTAAAAACGATTCTATTTTGTCTGTACTGCTCACTAGTTGTAGACTATAGCTTTGTCGGCCCATATCTAAAATAGCACCTTGGAACACATCAACTACTCGCGTAACCGCTGCACGAGTCGTCTCGTCTTGAGCTAATACCTTGACAAGCAATAGCTCACGTTCAATGTGACTCATTTCTGTTAAATCGATAATTTTAAGCACGTCGACTAATTTGTTAACCTGCTTTGTAATTTGCTCTACAACTCTGTCATCACCCATAGTGGTAATGGTAATACGTGATAGTGATTGATCGTCAGTTGTGCCAACAGTTAGGCTGTCGATGTTATATGCACGTTGTGAAAAAAGCCCAACAATACGTGATAGGGCACCTGGTTCGTTTTCTAATAAAATAGATAAAATACGACGCATTATGCTTTTACTCCTTTACGTAACCACATCTCATCAATGCCGCCTAACTTAATTTGCATTGGGTATACATGTTCTTTTTCATCAACGTTTATATCTAAAAAGACTAATCGGTCGTTAATTGACATTGCTTTATCGATAGCAGGTTGTAACTCATCTAGTGTGTTTACTTGTATGCCTACATGGCCGTAGCTTTCAACTAACTTAACAAAATCAGGTAGTGAATCCATGTAAGATGATGAATGACGTCCACCGTAAACCATGTCTTGCCATTGGCGTACCATACCTAAAGAGCGGTTATTAAGTGATACAACTTTTACCGCTAGGTTGTACTGTAAACAGGTTGATAGTTCTTGAATATTCATTTGAATAGAGCCATCACCCGTAATACACACAGACTCTTTATCAGGAAAGGCTAGCTTTACACCCATTGCAGCAGGTAAACCAAAGCCCATGGTGCCTAAGCCGCCTGAGTTGATCCATTGACGAGGATGCTTAAATGGATAATATTGCGCTGCAAACATTTGATGCTGACCAACGTCAGAACTTACGTAAGCGTCGCCATTAGTAGCTTTATAAACCGCTTCAATTACAGCTTGTGGCTTAATTTTGTCGCCATCAGTGTTGTAGCTTAAGCACTTTTGTTCGCGCCAGCTGATGATTTGTCGCCACCAATCCTCTTGCGCGCTGCGGTCTATTTTAATTGGGCTTTTATCAATACCCGCTTGTAGTTGTTCAAGTACGGTTGCTAAACAACCTACAACTGGTATGTGTGCTTTAATTGTTTTAGAAATTGAAGTTGGGTCAACATCAACATGAACAATTGTGGCATTAGGGCAAAACTTTTGAACATTATTAGTTACCCTGTCATCAAATCGGGCACCAAGCGCTAAAATCACATCGGCGTTAGCCATTGCTTTGTTTGCCTCAAGCGTGCCGTGCATGCCTAACATACCTACAAAGTTTGGATGCACACCTGAAATACCACCCAATCCCATTAGTGTATTTGTAATGGGGGCATTTAATGATTCAACTAAATGCGTTAATTGCTCTGATGTATTTGAAATGACAATACCACCACCAGAGTAGATAACCAGTTTTTTGGCCTCTAAAATAGCTGTTACGGCTTTGCGAATTTGTTTTGAGTGCCCTTTAGTATTAGGGCTGTAAGTTCTCAGCTCGGTGGTTTTAGGAAATTCGTATTCAAACTTAATAGCAGGGTTAAGCATATCTTTTGGAAGCTCAACAACGACAGGACCTGGGCGGCCAGTGCTAGCAATATAAAAAGCTTTAGCTAAGATTGTAGGGATGTCTTTAGCACTTCTACAGTTAAAACTGTGTTTAACTACAGGGCGAGAACAACCCACAATATCGGTTTCTTGGAATGCATCGTCGCCAATCAAATTTGTAGGCACTTGGCCTGATAACACAACCATAGGAATTGAATCCATGTAGGCCGTTGCAATACCTGTAATACAGTTTGTAGCGCCAGGGCCTGAGGTTGCAAGTACAACACCAACGTCTCCAGTAGCGCGGGCATAGCCGTCAGCCATATGTGTTGCAGCTTGTTCGTGACGTACTAATATATGTTCAATGTCATCTTGCTGAAAAAGTGCATCATATAAGTCTAAAACCGAACCACCGGGATAGCCAAATATGTATTTTACCTTTAACTCTTTTAATGCCTGAACTACTAGTTCAGAACCATTATATTCTTGTTTGCTCATCCTCATTCCTCTGTGCGCTTTTTTATGCATAAAAAAACCCCCGCGTAGTGCGAGGGTTTTTAAAAAGCAGTATCACCTTTTAATACATCCCCGCTGGGCTTATAACTAAGACCAGTACGAGTACGACTAAAAGATTAATGTGTGTGTTCATAGTTTTTACTCTACTTAGCAAAACACTGCTTTTAAATTAAAGATTTTGTATAGGTTTATTTTTAAGGGTTTTAAGCCTTCATGTCAACCTTGAAAGCTGTTTTTTGCATTTTAAATTCGTTTTGTGGCTTTTTTTAATTTAAACCTGCAGAAAGCCTATGTTTAATTGAGTTTACTGGCAGAAATTATGCATTTTAGGTTGTAAGTTCGATTTTAGATATAAAAGAGTGTGAGAGACCATTAGCTTTAATTGCATATGTTAACTATATGTTTTTATCGCATGTTTAAATTTCTATTATTAGGTATGATTGCTACATAATTATGTTTGAGGAAAACACAGTGAAAAAAGTGACGTTAATTGCGCTTTTAACTACGCTATTAAGCCCTATGGTGGCGGCTAATAACTTAAGTCCGCATGATGTTGGTATAACTAACGAAGAGCGTATTTCATATTGGCTTAAAAAAAGAGACCAAATATCTTCAAGTGAGTTAGATAGTTCATTTAAGTCATATATGAGTAACAAAGACGTTGCCAATCACTCAATTAAAAATGGCTTTAGGCAATTTAAATCCTCTTCCAACTTTTTTTCAAACACAAATAAGCAACAGGTCGCTTTTTCAACGTCGCTAGTGCCAGATCAAAGCGTTAATGATGTAAAAGTGTTAGGTATCTTAATTGATTTTCCTGATCTTAAACATGACGACAATCAACTTGTAGAGCAAGACACCGACATGTTTTACGCTGATTATTCAACTGAGCACTATCAGCAAATGCTTTTTAATACTCAAGGTTATACAGGCCCTGATGGACAAAGCTTAAAAACGGCTGCTGATTATTATAAAGCGGCTTCGGGAAATAGCTTAAACTTTAGCGGGCAGGTATATGGTTGGGTAACCGCTAATAGCAATGCAAAAATATATGGTGAGCGCCAAGGCAGTACACGGGATATAAATGCGCCCGCTTTAATTAAAGAGGCTGTGGAGAAAGCAGTTGCAAAGTTTAATATTAATTTAGCGGATTATGACTTAACTGATTTAGATGATATTGATGGTGACGGTATCCTTAATGAACCTAATGGCATTATTGACCATGTAATGGTATTTCATTCAAGTATTGGCGAAGAAGCGGGTGGCGGTTACCTAAGCACCGATGCTATTTGGTCGCACCGCTACTATGTATTTGATGAAAATAGCGGGCCGAGCGAGATTGCAGGCAGCAACATTAAGCTCTTTGGTTATACCATTAACCCTATTGATGCCGGGATTGGTGTGGTTGTGCATGAGTTTGGGCATGATTTAGGATTATTAGATGAATACGACTTACAATCTAACACGGTAGGTGAGCCTGTCGCATCTTGGTCAGTTATGTCGACAGGAAGTTGGGCTGGTTCGCCAAGAGGCTCAGAGCCAGTTATGTTTAGCCCTTATGCGCTTGAATATTTACAAAAGCGGTACCAGGGTAACTGGGTTAACCAGCTTACGCTTGATATGGATGAGATAGAGGCTAACTCACAGCAAACATTAATTAATACTGCGAGTACTTCACAACAGCAAAATCAAATAAAAATAACACTACCACCAAGGCTCGAAAAATTTAGGGATCCAGTTGAAGGTGATTTTCAATACTATTCAAATACGGGCGACAATATTAGCAATAGCTTAGTTAATACAATAGCGCTACCAAGCACAACTGAGACACTTACTTTAAGCTTTATTGCATATTACAGTATTGAGCGCGATTACGATTTAGTTCAAGTAAAAGTAAATGGCGAGCCAATCGCGAGTAATTATACGCAAGCGCTTAATCCATACTACGGTGATATTGGTCCGTATATCTCAGGTGATTCATTTCTTAATAGTGATGCTAAGCAACCTAACGGCTATTTGACCCATAAGTTTGATTTATCAGCTTATGCTGGGCAAACAATTGATTTAAAAATTGAATACATAACAGATGCGAACACACATTATTATGGTTTTGTTGTTGATGATATGCGCATTGAGCAAAGTGATACTTTAATTTGGGAAAATAATGCACAAGATCAAGTTAACACTGAGTTTAATGGCTTTGAAAAAGTAGGTAGTTACACATATGCATCGCCATCTCATTACTATCTACAACTGCGTTCATACACAGGCGTTGACAGTAGTTTGCAAGCAGAGCAGTACTCACCGGGGTTATTATTGTGGTACAGCAATGAATCTCAAGCAGATAATAACACTACCGAGCATCCAGGCAGTGGTTTTGCATTAGTGGTAGATGCTGATCAGCGCTCGATAAATAAAGGCAGTACGCAAACTCCGGCTGCTTCAGCAATTCAAATTCGTGATGCTGCTTTTAGCCTATATCAACAAAGGGCAGGGTTAGGTGATGATGATTTATCAGCTATCACCGGGTTTACTGATAAAACCGATTATAGCTTTGCAGCGCAAAAACCATCGGGTGTTGTGCTTCCACAGGTTGGTTTTGGGTTTAGTATTATAAGCCAGTCAGTAGACAGTGAAGATATAGAAGTAGAGCTTACTTACGATGTTACTAAGGGTATTAATTTTACTAAAAACGGCTTAACCGTTAATTTTAATGTAGAAGGCTTTGCACTTACTCCTGCGGACAAATTTACGTGGAGTTTTGACGATGGAAGCTCCAGCACAGAGTTAACGCCTACTCATGAATACCAAGACTATGGCACTTATAACGTTGAGTTTATGGCAGTTAATGGCACTTCACAGCAAGTCGCTGTAGCACAAGTTACATTGGTTGAACCATTAACTGTAAATGAAATTGAATATGTAATAAACCAAGGAGCTTTAACAGCTGAGGCATCGCTTACAGGTGGAGTCGCACCGTATACTTATAATTGGCGGCTAGGAGATGGAAGTACTTTAGCGACTCAATCGCTCACGTATAATTATTTGTACTCTGGCGATTACCAAGTAACGCTTACAGTGACAGATGACGACGGCACTGAACAATCAAAAGCGATTGATGTAACTGCTAATGTTCCGCTTAGCATAAACGCAAACGCTACAGTTAGTGATTTAAGCGCACAATTTAATGCCCAAGTAACCGGCGGCTTTAATAGTTACACTTACAGTTGGGATTTTGGTGATGGCAGTGCGTTATCAAATTTACAAAACCCAAGGCATACTTATCAAGCTGACGGGACTTATAACGTAACGTTGAATGTTACTGATACTCAAACCAATGATACTTTTACTCAAGAGTTATCTGCTACTGTACAAAAACAACAAAGTAGTTCGGGTTCAAGTGGCGGATCACTGGCGGGTTTATTAGGATTACTACTGTTAAGTTTATTTAGGTTTAATACTAACTTGCATAAATACATTAGGTAGTAAACGCAGTTAGCAAACATAAAAAAGCCCGCTAAATTAGCGGGCTATTTAAATTAATAACAAATATTAATTATAAACGGTCAATTACTGATTGAGTGAAATCAGTTGTACCGTGGCTGCCACCTAAATCGCGAGTTGTACGGTCGCCTGATTTAATTACATCAGCAACAGCACTACGAATACGCTCTGCAGTATCGCCCATATTTAAATGCTCAAGCATTTGAATAGATGCTAAAATTACAGATGTTGGGTTAGCTAGGTTTTTGCCAGCAATATCTGGTGCACTACCATGTACAGCTTCAAAAATTGCTGCATCTTCACCAATGTTAGCACCAGGTGCCATACCTAAACCGCCAACTAAACCAGCACAAAGGTCAGATAAAATATCACCAAATAAGTTAGTCGTAACAATTACGTCAAACTCTTCAGGTGTCATTACCAGCTTCATACATGTTGCATCAACAATCATTTCATTTGATTCAATTTGTGGGTAACGCTCAGCTACTTCACGTGCTACTTTTAAAAACAAACCAGATGTTGATTTTAAAATGTTAGCTTTATGAACTGCAGTTATTTTTTTACGACCTTCGCGTACCGCTAGCTCGTATGCAAAAGTTACGATTTTTTCTGCGCCTTCACGCGTAATTATCGATTTTGCTTCTGCTTCATTACCGTCTTCACTTACTACTTGGCCAGCACCTGAGTACATACCTTGCGTGTTTTCACGAATAGTGATGATATCAATATCGTCGTAACGTGCTTTAGTACCAACAAATGATTTAACTGGACGTACGTTAGCGTATAAACCAAATTGCTTACGAAGTGTTACGTTAATAGATGTAAAACCTTCACCTACAGGCGTAGTTAATGGGCCTTTAAGAGTGATTTTGTTTTTAGCAATTGTATCAACTGTTTCTTGCGGTAATAACTCACCTGTTTTTTCAAGTGCAGCTAGGCCAGCATCAACAAATTCATAATCAAAGTCGCAACCTGCGGCTTTTAATATTTCAAGTGCTGAGTCGATAATGCTCGGACCGATGCCGTCGCCTTTGATCACTGTGATGGTTTGTTTGGCCATTGACTTTTCCTTTAAAGAGTTTGATTTGCACATAAATTATTACTCTGAGAGAGTAACCGCTTGTTAGAACATTTATGTGAACGTGCTTGAAAATTTAAGGGCGCATTTATACCAATTTATCACCCATTTTGCTAGTTTATACAAAAAATACTGGGTATACACGAAAGTTATAATGGGTATAAAGACATAAAATAGCGCCTAATAAACTAAATACTATTAAACAACTCAAGAGATTCTAATTGTTGATAAAAATCAGTTTGGTTATGCCACTTGAGTATTTTTAGCTGTTCATTTAACGTTTGCTGCTGCCACGGAGTTAGCGAAAGTTCTGGTTTAAACACATTTTGAGCAACAACCTTAAGTGTGATCCAAAGTTTATGGGCCTCAGTTAAGTGCTTTTTAGGTGTTTGCTGTGCTTCTAAGAGTGCTGCTGTCCATGGGTTATCACTCAATAAAAGAGTAAGCTGTTGTGTTAGTTGTTCGGTGTTAATTGCATTTACCCCAAAAAAGGAGCATATAGGGGCACTCAATGTTTTATTTGGTGTGTCGTCAATCAGCGTTTTACGAGAAAGCTGTGTACCGCACTGCGTTAATAAAAAATGGGCGTAAGCGTATAAAGGTAAAGTAATGTGCTCAAACTGGTCATTGTCATTTTTACTAACCAATAAAGCCATTATTTTTACTAATCCATTTAATCTGTTAGTCACGTAGGCTTGCAATGGATGTGGGGTAACATTAACTAATTGTTCAAAAACAACCCGTTGAATTATTGCAGGTGCATTATAATAACCGACCATAGATAAACTATGTTTTAAGTCTTTTGCGGGCTGATGTTCTTTATTATATGGTTTTACTGCCTCGCATAAATTAGCAATTACGAGAGGGTGAGGCGCCATCAGCAGGCTTAATCCTTTATAGCTGTATTCGTGCTGTAACTTAATATTACTTATTAGCTCAAGTAAAGATTGTGCCTTATCAATCTCAAGCTCACTTTGTGGTTTTACATGTTCACTGTTAAATACTTTAAAGCTAATGGTTTTATCAGTGCAATGCCATTGTTTTGGATTATCGTTAAGCGTTGCTTTTACTCTGTACCAGGTTAATTTATTTGGATTTGCTGTACTAATTAAAACATGCCGTTGTTGTGCATCAGTTGCTAAATAAATCATGGTTTGCTCAGCGTATAAAACGCGGCTTCCCGGTAATAATGGCCCTAAATGCGCTATTAGTGATTTAATTAATTGCAGTGCGAACAAGTTAGGTGTGCGAATGTACAAATCGGTAAGTGCTTTATATAAGCTAATATGTTTATTAGCCGTGTTGCTCGTAATGTTCATGCTAATAATATTTGCTAGAGCAATCAGCGTTATGCCCCCATCGTAAAGCATTATTTTAGGAGCACTTACCAATGCTTGTTTATACTTATTTAATTTAGCAAGTAACTGCGTAACAGGTTTTGCTGAATCGCCACTAGCTAACATTACTTTTGCTGCTAACTGATGACGCATTTTCCAAATTTTTTTATCAGAATCTTGAAAAGGTGTTTGCTCGCAAAGCTTGTTTAATTGCGCTCCAACACATAAATGTTCAATGAGTGTAGCGGCTATGTATAGCTCACTTAAGGCACTATTATAATTTTGAGATTTACACAGGGCAGCAGTTATGACGCTCTGACTAACAACTAAATTTGTTGCATAAGAATAACTTGGGTTATAAAGCGTCAATCGGGATTGTAATGCGAATGGCTGTTTGCTGTAGAGCACTCTATATTGCTCAGCTAG
Organism: Pseudoalteromonas sp. SR41-1; assembly: GCF_014164015.1. NCBI lineage: Bacteria > Pseudomonadati > Pseudomonadota > Gammaproteobacteria > Alteromonadales > Pseudoalteromonadaceae > Pseudoalteromonas > Pseudoalteromonas sp. SR41-1. The sequence continues at coordinate 6,385 of NZ_JACJEK010000018.1, read as the reverse complement.
CTTACTTGCCATTGGATATAGAGCTGTCCATTTTTGTTTATTGTTATAATAGCTTAAAAACAGCTGCGTATTATTAAGCAGCTGCTCTAAGGTAGTTGAAACAGCTTCATCCATTAAACCTTCACCTAATTTTGTTCTTGGTATTTATTGTATGCACTCGGGCCCCACAAAAACAGCTGACCATTTTTAAATAATAGGCCAGTACATTCATCCATAGTGGTAATACCGTCAGATGTTTTATGTTGTGTACGATAAAAAACTATCTGAAATACTTGTTCACCATCTCGTTTGGCATAAGTAAGATCGGGGCTGCCTAAGTAATCAAGAACACTATTTAGTGTTGTTGGCTGCTCAAGTGATAGCTTTTCGATGTAACGTTTATTGAAAGCCTCTCGGTCTTGCCAAATCATAGCTTGAGGATCGTCTTTATAAAAGGTAATCACCAATGCAGCTATCAGTGCATATAGCCCTAAACCTAAAATTAAATATCGGATAAATTTTTTCAATATGGCTTACTCTGACTCCGGTAACTAATATCAGTATACGTTTTGTAATGTTTAGAGGCTATTAACTTGCGACTAATTAAGTCTTAACTGCTTTAAACTAAAACCTAAATTTATATCGGTGCGTAAACTAACCAAGTGCTTTGAAATTACGTACATATCCATATTAGCGGCTAACTTTGCTTTAATACTCGGGCTTAGAGACTCATCTTCGGCTGCTTGTTCAATTGAGTTATAGTTATTAACTATTTGCTGCGCAGATTTAGTACCTATTCCTTTAACTCCCGGAATATCATTTGTTTTATCGCCCGCTAATGCCCAAAAATCAACGAGTTTATTTTGCTCAACACCAAAACGCTCTTTTATACTTGTCTCATCTAGATAGAGCTTTTTAAAGTAATCGTAAACTGTAATGTAAGGGCCAATATAAGGTAAAAAGCCTTTATCAGTAGAAACAACAGTGCTCGTTATTTGATTATTTGATGCCTTAAAGGCAAGCGTTGCAATAATATCATCAGCTTCATCGTTAATAGGCTCAAATACTACAATACCTGTTTCTTCAATTGCGGCTTTAAAATGCAATAGAGCATCTTTTAATACTTGGGGCATTGGCGCGCGTGAATGTTTGTAGTCTTTATAAAAATGATAACGCCAGCTTTTGTCACCATCGAACACAGCAATGGCATGGGTTGCATTACTCGTATCTAAAAGCTTTTTACAGGCGTGGGCTACACGTGCACAGCACGTTTGTATCATTTGCTCGTCGCTATGATGTTTTTGATTCGCGTCAACGGCGTAAATGCGCCTAATTAAATTAAGCGCATCTATAAGAAGTAAATGGGGTTTCAAACTATAAAACTCATGCTTTTATTTTGTAACATGGAACATATTTACTACCAGGGAGCTTCATGCGACCTTGAAGAACAAATGCCTGTAATAATTTATCCATATTTGTCATAAGGGCAGGTTCGCCACTTAAAATGTATGGACCGTTTTGTTTAATGGCTCTAACGCCTTCGTCTTTTACATTACCAGCAACAATACCAGAGAAAGCTCTACGCAAATTAGCCGCGAGTAGCTGTTTAGGCTGATCAAGGTGTAAATCTAAACTTGCCATATTTTCATGTGTTGGTGCAAAAGGTTGTTGAAAGTCGTTATCTATTTTTAATGTCCAGTTAAAGTAATAAGCATCACCTTCACTTTTACGGTAATCACGAACATTAGCCATCGATGACTTTAGTTTTTGACCGACTAATTCAGGATTATCAATAATTACTTCAAACTTATCCAACGCTTCCTTACCAAGTGTCATTTCAACGAACTCGCATAGCTCTTTAAAGTACGCCTCGCTTTGTTTGGGGCCAGTTAAAATAACAGGTAAACATTGTTTAGTATTATCTGGGTGCAACAATATGCCTAATAAATATAACAACTCTTCAGCAGTACCTGCGCCACCAGGAAAAATGATAATTGCGTGAGCTGTTCTAATAAAAGCTTCAAGGCGTTTTTCAATATCAGGTAAAATAACGAGTTCGTTTACAATAGGATTTGGTGGCTCGGCAGCAATAATGCTTGGCTCTGTTAAACCTAAGTAGCGATTATCGGTGTTACGTTGCTTTGCGTGGCCAATAGTTGCGCCTTTCATTGGGCCTTTCATTGCACCAGGACCACAACCGGTACAAATATTTAATCCACGTAAACCAAGTTCGTAACCTACTTGTTTTGTGTACTTATATTCAACCTCGTTTATTGAATGTCCGCCCCAGCAAACAACCATGTTAGGCTCGCTTTTAACACGCAGTGCACCTGCATTTCTGAGCATATCGAACACCATATGGGTTATGGCTTTTTGCTCTTTTAAATCTTTTTCGTATTTTTGACAAATAAACAAAATATCACGAATAACAGAAAATATATGTTCGTGAATACCGGTAATTATTTCGCCATCAACAAATGCGGTTTCGGGTGGGTTTTCAAGTTCAATTTTAATACCTCGTTCGCGGCTTACTAAACGAATATCAAAATCTTTGTATTTGTTGTATATATCGTTACTGTCGTCGGTATGACTACCTACATTGAGGACTGCAAGTACGCAGTTTCTAAATAATTTATAACGCTCACTAGCAGACGATTGCTCTAATAAATCAACTTCTAATTGCGACAGTAAATCTAAAACCCCAGTTGGGTTTAACTGTATTAACATAGACGTGCTCCTACTACTAAATCGTAAAACTACTTGTCATAAAAGTTATAATAGCTATGACATTATTTACTGGTACAAAGTCTATCTCGCCCTGAATTTTTGGCTTCGTAAAGTGCATCATCAGCTCTATCAAATGCCTTTAATAGGGTATCGCCTTTTTTAAATTGAGTTGCACCTACCGAAATAGTGATCTCAATTTGTTTTTCTCTAAATTTAAAAGGTATATTTTTAATTACCTTTCTTACTTTATCCAGGGGTAATGTTGCGTTTTCTAGCGACACACCTGGCATTAATAGTACAAATTCTTCACCGCCATAACGCGCTATAAAATCAGACTTTCTTACCGATTTTTGCAACGCTTTTGATATAACTTGTAAGGTAATATCACCTGCGGTGTGGCCAAATCTATCATTGATAGATTTAAAGTGGTCAACATCAATAACTGCAAGCGTAACATCTGATGGCTGCACATTAAACAAATGCATTTCGTGATTGTAACGTTCGTCAAATGCAGCCCGGTTAGGCAGTTTTGTAAGCCCATCTAGTAAGCTTTTAAAGCGCTGTTCGTTTAAGCGTTTTTTATACGTTGTTAACTTATCTTCTAAAGTAACAATTCGAGTATTTATTTCATTAAAGCTAGCGCTAAGCATTTCTCTGTCTTTTCGTTCTAACTTTTCTTTTGCTATAAAATCTTCGCTTATTGATTTTAATTCGTTATCTACGAGTTCTTTTAAAGATGAGATTGATGTAGCTTTTTGCGTTTGCTCATTAAGATTTTTTATTTTTAGTTCAATGCTTTTATTAAGTGAGTCAAACTCAACTTCCATAGACTCAGAGTGCTTGCTAGTTGAGACGATAGAGTTATGAAGATCTTCGAGGGTTTGATTTAATGAAACTAAAAAGCTTTGCGCGGATTTACGCTCTTTACTTATATTTTTTACCACTACATCAATAATACTAATTGCAACATCAAGTAATGTATCGATTGAGTCACTTTCTGTAATATTATTTTTTATATTATTAATTTGTAGCGTAGCTTCTTCTTCAAGTATAAGTTCATTTGCGAGCTCAAGTAGTTTTTTTGCACGCGCCTGTTTTACTGGGCGCTGCTGATCAACTTGAGGGTTTTGCTTGGTAAGCAACGCTTCATGATAAAAGCTAATAAGTTGATCAAGTAGCGGAATGTAACCATGAGTTGAATGAACGTTATTAATCTCGTGATCGAGTAAATTTCTTAGAGTCCTACGAGTATCGTCAGGTAAACCTTTGGTTTTTTGTAATTGTTTACCGGCACTTTGCACACTGTTGTATAAATTACGTTGCTGAGCTTGTTGAATCGATTCTTGGTTTTTAAGTAGGATTAAAGTTTCACTAATAAGGGGAGCAAGGTTTTCAAAACTCATGCCTTTATTAAGCGCACTTCTAAATTTGGCGAGGCGATTATCTAACTCGATATCTAGTCCTTTACAGCTCAACGATAGTTTAGCTGTAAAGTCACATAGAACATCTACTTGATGTTTACGAGCGCTCTCAACAGCCATACGCGCATCAATTGCTTGTTTTAGCTTTTTATCTGTTGCGTTAGATCTTTGTGACACCTAAGCATACCGCCATCAAATTAATTTCATTATCTTCAGTTTACAACAAATTTTTATTATGTGTAGTTATCTAGTAAAAAACTTAGAAATTTTAATAAGCTACTACTTATAAACTCGTATATAGGGTCATTTATCGTATTTAATTCACTTTTAAATAGGGGCTTGTTAGTCTTGTAAGCAATTAAGTTTCCACTAAGAGTCTCTATGAAAAAGTTATTAGCCCTTTCAATTTTAGCTGCATGTTCAGCGCCTGTATTTGCCGATGTAAATTATTCTTTAGAAATCTCGCAACCACAGCATCATTTAGGTGATGTAAGTGTTGAGTTTCCAAAAACAGCGCAAGCACACCTTGATATAAAACTTCCTGCGTGGCGCACGGGTCGCTACGAAATGTTAAATCTTGCAAATGGCATTCGCTACTTCAAAGCCAAAGATGAAGATGGCAAAGAACTAAAATGGGAAAAAATAGATCACAGTACATGGCGTGTACATCTTAATGAACCTACAGAAGTAAATGTTGACTACCAGGTGTATGCAAATGAGCTTGGTAAACGTGCTCGCCACATTGACGACAGCCATGCATTTATAGATGCGTCAGGCTTTTTTATGTTTAGTGAATCATTTCGCCAAGAGCCTGTAACCGTTAATTTAGACGTGCCTAAAAAGTGGCGTTCTGTATCGGGTATGGATAATTTAAAAGGCAAAAATTCATTTAAAGCAGCCGATTACGATGTACTTGTTGATTCACCAATCGAAACGGGTATTAACCAACTACACACATTTGAAGTAGAAGGGCGTGAATATGATTTAGTTATATGGGGCGATGGTAACTACGATGTAGAGCTAATGCTTACCGATCTTAAAAAATTAGTTGCCACGGGTAATGTAATTTGGGATGGCTATCCGTATGAGCGTTATGTATTTATGGTGCATGCAACATCAGGAGCTGGTGGTGCAACAGAGCATTTAAACTCAACAATTATTCAACGACCACGTGACCGATTTGGTAGCCGCGAAGATTACTTAGGTTTTATTAGCACCGCTGCGCATGAGTTTGTTCATACATGGAATGTTAAAGCATATCGCCCTCAAGGTTTAGTGCCATACGATTACACTAATATGAACTATTCAAAACTGCTGTGGATTGCAGAAGGTTCAACAAGTTACTTTGAAGATCATTTATTAGTGCGCTCAGGCATTCAAACAACAGATGAATTTTTTAAAGTGATGAGTAAAACAATTAACCGTCATTTGCAAACACCGGGCCGTGAAGTGCAAAGCGTAAGCGAAACAAGCTTTGATAAATGGATTAATCAAGGTGGCGATCACGCACGTAACTACAGCACCAATATTTATTCAGAAGGTTCGTTACTTTCACTTGCTTTAGATATCGACTTACTTGAAAAAAGCCAAGGTAAAATAAGCTACCGAGACGTACACAAAGCACTTTATAACAATCATAAAATGCCCGCTGGATTTACAGATACAGATGTACTTAATATCTTAAAAGATTTAACAGGACGTGATTATTCAAGCTGGTGGCAAGAAAATGTAGAGTCGCCTGCAAGTATTAACTTTGACGATTTACTTACTAAAGTAGGTTTAAAGTTTGAGCGTCCTGAAAAAGCAAAAGCACTTGCAAGTATTGATGCTACCGCTAAAAACACGGGTGAATTACTGACGTTAAGTTATGTACGCCGTGGTGGCAGTGCGTGGAAAGCGGGTTTAACTACCGATGATAAAATTGTCGCTATAAACAAACATCACGTAGGTAAAGATTTAAAAACCAGCTTAGAAACGTTTAAGGCAGGCGACAAAGTAACCGTTGACTATCTTCGTCGCGATGCTCTTGAAAGCTTAACATTAGTATTATCAGAAGATTTCGATAAGCCTAAAAAAGTAGTTGCTGATAAAGAGGCAACGCCACAGCAAAAAGCGCTTTTCAAAGCATGGATTGGCGTGGAACATCCAAATGATGTGACAAAAAAATAAATTCAGTTTTTATAGCGCTTAAATACAGTTAACAAGTATTAAAAAAGAGCTTCGGCTCTTTTTTTGTTTTGTATAATGGCGTATATAAT